>NZ_ALVC01000375.1:0-22464 GCF_000293195.2 Sphingomonas sp. LH128 | reverse complement strand
CCGCCAGGATCATGGCGTAGAGCGGCGTCTTGGAATCGCCGACGCCGCGCATGCCCATCGAGACGATCATGTTCACGCTTGCCAGCGGGATCGTCACGAAGATCACCTGCAGGTAAGCGAGTGCATCGGCGCGGCTGGCGGCAGGTGTGCCGAGCTTGTCGAGCAGCGCTCCCGCACCGAACCAGCCGATCACGCCGGTCGCGATCGAGATCAGGATGCAGAAGCCGACGCCGGTGCCGAAGGTGCGCCGCGCCGCGACGATGTCACGCGCACCGAAATGCTGGCCCACGCGCACCGTCGTCGCCATGCCGAAGCCGAAGACGGCGGCGAAGACGAGGAACATCACGATGTTGGCGTTGGCTGTCGCCGCCAGCGCGCTCTCGCCCAGCAGGCGCCCGACCCAGATCGCGTTGACCGAACCGTTCAGCGTCTGCAGCACGTTGGACAGCAGCATCGGGATCGAGAAGAACAGCAGCGTCTTCAGGATCGGGCCTTTGGTGAGATCGCCGCGCATCGCCGGGCGCGCGGGCGCTTCGACCTGCGGAGTGTCGGCGGTCGAGCTGTCCTCGCACAGCGGGATGGGCGATGCTTCGTTCATGTGCCTCTCGTGTCGCCCCAAAGATGGATGTGCAAGCGGTCCGTGAACCGCAAGCCATGCTGCGAGCAGAAATCCGCCAGCCAGCCCGACCGTTCCCGGATGACATCGCTGGAGCGGCCTTCGGGCATCAGGAACAGGCGGGCGCCGGGGATGGCGTAAGTCTGTTGCAGGGCCATGACTTCGTCGAGGTCGTCGCGGGTGGCGACGACGAACTTGAAGAAGGCGCGCGGTTCAGCGGCCCAGGCGGCGAGGCGTTCGGGCAGCAGGGCGAGGGTATCGGGGTTGCCGCTGTGCGCCAGCTTGGGGCTGACGTTGTATTGGTCGATCCGGGCGTCGAGCGCAGGGTGCGGGGCGACGGTGGAGTTGGTCTCGACTTCGACGTGCATGCCGGGGCGGATTTCGTCGAGCGCCTTGACCATGCGGGCGAGCGCGGCGCCCTGCAGCAACGGCTCACCGCCGGTGATGACGAGGCGGTCGGGCACCAGATCGGCCACCGCCTGCGCGAGGTCCGCTTCCTCCATCGTCACCTGGTTCTCGCGCCGTTCGAAGGCGAGGTCGTCGCGGTGGAAGCGGTTGTCGCCGGTGAAGCGCCAGGTGTAGGCGGTGTCGCACCACTGGCACGCGAGGTTGCAGCGCGAGAGGCGCACGAACGTGCTCGGTCTGCCCATCGAGGGGCCTTCGCCCTGCAGCGAGGGGAAGATTTCCGGCTGGCCGGGGGTGGTGGTGGCTAGGGTCAGGGTCATGGTTTCAGGGGATCATCGGGGCGTCACAAGGTGACAGGGTTTACACGGTTTACACGGTCCAGAGGGAAAAGGTGTCACCTTGGGCCGATTTGGCGGTGAAAGTGTCACCTTGTGGGCGAAACCTGTCACCTTGCGGTGAAAAAGTGTCACCTTGCAGCACGAGAAGTGTCACCTTGCGCGACGTGCATGTGTAACCTTGGGGAGAAGCGGACATGGCGCGATCATGGCAGAGGCCGCCGCTGTAGGACAGCGCATCCTCCCCGGTACGGGGAGGGGGGCCACCCGCAGGGTGGTGGAGGGGCACAGGCGGCTTACGTGACGCCTGCCTGCAGACATCACGCGAACCGAGGGTGCCCCTCCACCATGCTTCGCATGGTCCCCCTCCCCCGATGGGGGAGGATTCAGCCCAGACGTGCCAGTGCCGCCGCCAGACGCTCCGCCTCGGCGGAGTGCGCGGCGTGATCGGCGCGGGCCTTCTCGACCGCCTCGGGCTTGGCCTTCTGCGCGAAGGCCGGGTTGTCGAGGCGCTTGCCCAGCGAATCCCGCTCCTTGATCGAGGCGGCATGCGCCTTTTCCAGACGGGCCTTCTCGGCGGCGATGTCGATCACGCCTTCGAGCGGGATCGCCAGCATTGCGTCGCCCGCGCCGACCTGCATCGCCGCGCCCGCAGGAGCTGCCTCGAAGCGGATGCCGTCGAGGCGGGCGAGGCGGTCCACCACCGCCGGGTTGCGCTCGATCACGGCGCGCGTCTCGGCGGAAGGGTCGGCGAGGTAGGCGGTCAGGCGCGCGCCGGGCGAGATCCCCAGTTCCGCCTTGGCACCGCGCAAGTTGCCGACGAGAGCGATCAGCCACTCGACTTCAGCCTTGGCATCGGCGTCCACCGCAGCCTCGGGTGCGGGCCATGCGGCGACGATCAGTTCGGCCTCGCGGGTGCCGGTCTTGCTCCACAGCTCTTCGGTGACGAAGGGCATGAAGGGGTGCAGCATCACCAGAATCTGGTCGAGCACCCAGCCGGCGACGGCCTTGGTCTCCTCATCGAACGAACCCTTGATGAGTTCGATGTACCAGTCGCAGAACTGGTTCCAGACGAAGTGGTAGATCGCGTTGGCGGCAGCGTCGAAGCGCAAGTCGGCCATCGCCTTGTCGAGCGCGGAGACGGTTTCCACGACTTCGCCGATGATCCAGCGGTTGACCGCTGACGTCGCCTTGGGCGCGGCGACCGAAGTGCTGCCGACGATGCCGTTGGACTGGCAGAAGCGTGCGGCGTTCCACAGCTTGGTGGCGAAGTTGCGATACCCCTCGACGCGCTTTTCATCCATCTTCGCGTCGCGGCCCTGGCTTTCCATGGCGGTCATGAAGAAGCGCAGCGCGTCGGCGCCGTACTGGTCGATGAGGCCCAGCGGATCGACGACGTTGCCCTTGGACTTGGACATCTTCTGCCCGTCGGCGGCGCGCACGAGGCCATGGAGGTAGAGCCGCTTCCACGGCACTTCCTTCATGAAGTGGATGCCCTGCATCGCCATGCGCGCATCCCAGAAGAACAGGATGTCGAAGCCCGAGACGAGCAGGTCGCCCGGGTAGTGCTTCTTGAGCAGCGCCGAATCCTGATCGGGCCAGCCCAGCGTCGCGAATGGCCAGAGCGCCGAGGAGAACCACGTATCGAGCACGTCGTTGTCGCGGGTCAGCGCCTTGTTACCGGCGAGGGCCTGCGCCTCTTCCTCGGTCTCGGCGACGAAGATCTCGCCGTCTTCGGAGTACCAAGCCGGGATGCGGTGTCCCCACCACAGCTGGCGGCTGACGCACCACGGCTGGATGTTCTCCATCCAGTTGAAGAAGGTCTTCTCCCACGACTTCGGGACGATCTCGATCGAGCCGTTTCGCACGGCTTCCATCGGCGGGATGGCGAGCGTGGCGGCATCGACGTACCACTGGTCGGTCAGCCAAGGCTCGATCACCACGCCGCCGCGGTCGCCGTAGGGCGTAGCGATGGTGCGCGGCTCGGCGTCGTGCTCGACTTCGTTGCCTTCCTTGTCCTTGGTGACGTGCGGGATCAGGAGGCCAAGCTCCTTCATCGCCTCGACCACGGCAGCGCGCGCGTCGAAGCGGTCCAGCCCGATGAAGTGGTGCGGGATCAGGCCGTCCGCCGTCTGGCAGACCTTCGCCTCGGCATCGAGCATGTTGAGCATGTCGCGCGCCTCGATCCCGGCGCGCTTGCCGACTTCGAAGTCGTTGAAGTCATGCCCCGGGGTTATCTTCACCGCGCCCGAGCCGAGTTCCGGGTCGGCGTGCTCGTCCGCGACGATGGGGATCTCGCGGCCGGTGATCGGCAGGGTGACGGTCGCCCCGCGCTCCAGCAGCGGCTTGTAGCGCTCGTCGGCGGGGTTCACCGCGACGGCCATGTCGGCCAGCATCGTCTCGGGCCGCGTGGTGGCGACCTCGATATGGCCCGAACCGTCCGAGAGCGGATAGTTGAAGTGCCAGAAGTGGCCCTGGATCTCGCGCGTCTCGACCTCGAGGTCGCTGATCGCGGTCTTGAGCTTGGGGTCCCAGTTCACCAGCCGCTTGTCGCGGTAGATCAGGCCCTGCTTGTGCAGGTCGACGAAGACCTTGACCACGGCCTTGGTGAAGTGCGGGTCCATGGTGAACTGCTCGCGGCTCCAGTCCATCGAGCAGCCGAGGCGGCGCAGCTGGCCGGTGATGGTGCCGCCGCTCTCGGCCTTCCATTCCCAGACCTTCTCGATGAAGGCTTCGCGCGTGTAGTTGGTGCGCTTGTCCTGGCGCTGCTCCATCTGGCGCTCGACCACCATCTGGGTGGCGATGCCCGCATGGTCGGTGCCGACCACCCACAGCGCGTCCTTGCCGCGCAGGCGCTCGTAACGGATCACCACGTCCTGCAGCGTGTTGTCGAGCGCGTGGCCGATGTGGAGCGAGCCCGTCACGTTCGGCGGCGGGTTGACGATGGTGAAGGGCGCGGCATCGGGGCGCTCGGGGCGGAACAGGTTGTTCTGTTCCCAGTGGGCGTACCACTTGGCCTCGATCCCGGCGGGGTCGAAAGTCTTGTCGAGAGCGGGTTCTGCGATCTGGTCGGTCATGGCGTCGGTCATGGCCGGGGCCATGCCAAAGGGCGGGTTTCGGCGCAAGGACGATTCCCCGTCATCCCAGCGAAGGCTGGGACCGCTGGCCGCGTAAAGCCCACCCCTCGGCAGGGCGTACTGACGATAGGTGGCATTAACAGGCCAGCGGTCCCAGCCTTCGCTGGGATGACGAAGTGTGTTGGGTGACGGGGTGCAATCAAAGTGACACATCTCGTCGCCAGCATGGAACATCTTGCCGGTCCATGGTTTTTCCCCCAAAGCGAGCGAACATGCGGGAATGGGCTGAATTCACCCTGTCGGAAAACGACCAAGGCGCCGACCATGTCCTGGCGCTGAAGGGACCGCTTTGCGTCCATTCGCTGGGCAATCTCGACGCCAAGCTGCATGGCCTGAGCGGGAATTTCACCCGCGTGGACATGTCCGGCGTCACCGATATCGACACCACCGGCGCCTGGCTGGTCACGCACTACGCCAACCAGCGCGGGCTGGAGATCACCGGGGAGAACGAGCAGGCGCGCCGCCTCTTCGCCGCCATTGGCAACATGCACGAGCATGAGGCCGAGCCGGAACCCAAGCTGCCCTTCATCACCCGCCAGTTGGACGAACTCGGCGATCTGATGGCGAACTGGGGGCGGGGCATCGTCAAAGTGCTCGACTTCCTGGGCGAACTGATCCTCGCCCTCGGCGCGGTGATCCGCCGCCCGTCGAAGCTGCGCGGCACGGCGCTGGTGTTCCACATGCAGTATGTGGGCATCAACTCGCTGTGGATCATCGGGCTGATGAGCTTCCTCATCGGCATCGTCATCGCGCAGCAGGGCGCGGTGCAGCTCGCGCAGTTCGGCGCGGAGTTCTATACGATCAACCTGACCGGCCGCCTGTCGATGCGCGAACTGGGCATCCTGATGACCTCGATCATGGTCGCGGGCCGCTCGGGCTCGGCCTTCGCGGCGCAGATCGGCACGATGAAGCTGACCGAAGAAGTGGACGCGATGCGCACCATCGGCGTTTCGCCGGTGCAGGCGCTGGTGGTGCCGCGCGTGCTCGCCTCGATGCTGATGATGCCGCTGCTGGGCTTTTACAGCTCGGTCCTTGCGATCATCGGCGGCGCGACGATCGGTGGTCTGGCCCTCGACATTCCGTTCTGGACTTTCCTGCAGCGCACGCAGGAAGTGGTGCCGATCACCGACGTCTACATCGGCCTGATCAAGGCGCCGGTCTTCGCGCTGATCGTGGCGCTCGCGGGCTGCTACCAGGGCATGCAGGTGACCGCCAACGCCGAGGAAGTCGGCGCGCGCACGACGCAGGCGGTGGTCACCGCGATCTTCACGGTGATCGTTCTCGACGCCTTCTTCGCCATCTTCTTCACGAAAATCGGTTGGGCATGACGGACCTCTCGGACGATTATCAGGGCGAATACCCGATCCTCGTCGAAGGGCTGCGCAGCGCCTTCGGTGAGCACGTGATCCACGAGGACCTCGACCTCAAGGTCCGCAAGGGCGAGATCCTGGGCGTCGTCGGCGGTTCGGGCACCGGCAAGTCGGTGCTGATGCGCTCGATCATCGGGCTGCAGCAGCCGGCGGAGGGCAGCATCACCGTGCTCGGCCACAAGATGGGCGAGGCGACCGAGGACGAGGATATCGACTTGCGCTCGCGCTGGGGCGTGCTGTTCCAGGGCGGGGCGCTGTTCTCGACCCTGACGGTGGGTGAAAACGTGGAGGTCCCGCTCAAGCAGTTCTTTCCCGAGATCACCGACAGCTTGCGGGCCGAGATCGCCCGCTTCAAGGTGCGCCTTTCGGGGCTCCCGGAAAACGCCGCGTTCAAGTTCCCGAGCGAGCTTTCGGGCGGCATGAAGAAGCGCGCAGGGCTTGCCCGCGCACTGGCGCTGGACCCCGAACTGCTGTTCCTCGACGAGCCGACCGCGGGCCTCGACCCGATCGGCGCTGCCGCGTTCGACAGCCTGACGCGCGAGCTGAAGGAAACGCTGGGGCTCACCGTCTTCCTCATCACCCACGATCTCGACACGCTCTATGCGATCTGCGACCGGGTGGCGGTGCTGGCGGACAAGAAGGTCATCGCGGTGGGGACGATCCCGGAACTGCTGGCGCTCGACCATCCGTGGATACAGGAATACTTTAACGGCCCGCGTGGCCGCGCGGCGCTTGCCGCGAAGGACGATCCGCCAATGTCCGAAAAGGCTTTGCCGGAACACATGAAATCGGAACATGGGGCCGCCGAGGCGGTTCAAGCTAGTTCGCCGTCCGACACGGACAGCAAGAAGTCGGAGGCATAGGGGCGCAGGCGATGGAAACCAAAGCCAATCACGTCTGGGTCGGAGTCGTCACGCTCGTCCTGCTGGCGGCGCTCGCGGCGTTCGTCATCTGGATCGCGCGGCTCAACGAAGGCGCCCAGAACGAATACGACATCTTCTTCAAGCAGTCGGTGGACGGCTTGGCCAAGGGCTCGGAAGTCGGCTACGCGGGCGTGCCTTCGGGCCAGGTCACGCAGATCGAGCTGTGGCCGCAGGACCCCAGCTTCGTGCGCGTGCGCGTCAAGGTCGATGAGAAGGTGCCGATCACGGTGGGCACCACCGCGACCATCCAGGGCAGCTTCACCGGCGTTTCCGACATCCAGCTGGAAGGCGCCGTCAAGGGCGCGCCGCTGCTGACCGAGCCGGGGCCGGAAGGCGTGCCGGTCATCCCGACCAAGCGCGGCGGCTTCGGCGAACTGCTGACCAACGCGCCGCTGCTGATGGAACGCCTCGCCACGCTGACCGAGAACCTCAACCAGCTGATGAGCGCGGAAAACCGTAAGTCGATCACCGGCATCCTCGCCAATACCGACAAGATGACCAAGGACCTGTCGCAGGCGACACCGCAACTGCGCGCGACGATGAGCGAACTGCAGGGCTCCCTGCAGCAGGCGACGCGCACCCTCGCCGCGTTTGAAGGCGTGGCGCACAAGGCTGACAACCTGCTGGGCGACGAGGGCAGTTCGCTGGCCGACCAGCTGCGCAAGACGCTGGCTTCGGCGCAGAAGTCGATGGACCAGCTCGACAAGACGATGGCTCACGCGCAGCCCGCGCTGGATCAGGTGTCCGAGCAGACCCTGCCCGCCGCCGAGAGCGCGATCCGCGATCTGCGCGCCACCAGCAAGGCGCTGCGCAGCCTGACCGAGAAGATCGACGAGCAGGGCGCCGGAGCGCTGCTCAAGGGGCAGAAACTGCCCGACTATAAGCCGTGAGGGGTATCGCGATGAACCGCCACTATACGAAAAGGCTGGCTTGCGGGCTGCTCGCAGCTGTCGCCGCTTTCTCCGTCGCCGGCTGCGTCAGCCTCGGCAGCGATCCGCCGGACGACCTGTTGAAGTTGACCCCGCAGGAAAGCGCCCCTGTAGGCACCACCACCACCGGGACGCTCAGCGACGCCATTGTCGTGCTCGACCCGGAGGCCGATCGCGGCCTCGACGTGTTGCGCGTGCCGGTGACGGTCAATGCATCCAGCGTCGCCTATCTCAAGGAAGCGCTGTGGGTGGAAAAGCCGACGCGCCAGTTCCGCTCCCTGCTGGCGGAAACACTGCGCGCCCGCACCGGCCAGCTGGTGGTTGAGGGCGGCGACTTCGAGGTCACCGGCAAGACGCTCATCGGCGGCCGCCTGCTGCAGATGGGCTATGACGCGCAGCGCAGCGCCGTCGTGGTACGCTTCGATGCGGTGCGCTCGGAGCGCGGCGGCGGCCCGCTGCAGACGAAGCGCTTCGAGGCCGTGGTGAACGGCGTGGAGGCCAAGGCCAATCCGGTCGGCGTCGCGCTCAATCAGGCGGCGAACGATGTCGCGCGGCAGGTGGCGGACTGGGTCAAGGGTTGACCGCCTCGCTGCGTGGAGCGCGGGTGGCGTTTCGCGAAGGACTGGGATTAATTAAAAAGTCCATGTGAAGCGCCTTCGCGATATAAAAGAGACGAAGGTAAAAAGTTTTCGTTCGCATATCGCGCTTAAATCACGGCAAACGAATGAATTGACGGGAAACGGTTGAAAATGCCGTTTCTCAACATTCTTTGCTGTTGCCTGTCGTCAACAGTGACGCTTTGATGACAATCCAGAAACAACTCTTTGGTTTGACGGCAATTTCGCTCCCGCTAAGGGGCGCCTCCCTGCTGCCGGTAACGGTGCGGGTGCGACAAGAATATTGCAGGAGCATACCATGAAGAAGTTCGTCCCGGTGGCCGTTGCCGCCGCGCTGTTCGCCGTTCCGGCCGCCGCCCAGGCACAGGCTTTCGTGCAGGTGGAAACCGGTCTCGACTCGATCTCGGTCGGTGGCGAATCGGACGAGGGCGTCGCCTACGGCATCAGCGCCGGCTACGACATTCCCCTGTCGAACGGCCTGTTCGTCGGCATCCAGGGCACTGCCGCCGACAGCACCACCAAGGAATGCGCGTCGGCCGGTGCCGAGCGTCTCTGCATCAAGACCGGCCGCGATCTCGCCGCTGTCGTGCGCCTCGGCACCCAGGTCGGTGAGCGCAGCAAGATTTACGTGCTCGGCGGCTACACCAACGCCCGCCTGCGCGTGACTTACACCGATGGTATCGACAGCTACGGTGAAGGCGCCAATAGCGACGGCTTCCGTCTCGGCGCAGGCGCTCAGTACGACTTGTCGGACCGCCTTTTCGTTAAGGCCGAGTACCGTTACTCGAACTACGAAAGCGATTTCAGCCGCCACAACGCGCTCGTCGCGCTGGGCGCCAAGTTCTGATCTCAGGACATGGGGCGGGCGCCGTAGGCGTCCGCTCTTGCCAAAAGACCCGCCCGGCTCTCGCCGCGGCGGGTTTTTTTTCCGTTTCAGCGGGAGAGTGCGGCCAGTGCGATCGCCAGCCTGAACGCCTCGAACCGGGCGGCGCGGCGTTCGGTGGCTTCCCAGTCCTCGCCCCAGAGTTCGACCTGCCAGTCGGCCTCCAGTTCGGCGGCCTTCCACAAGGCTTCGGCATCGGCGCCGGGACGGATCGCCTCCAGCGCGATGACCAGCGAGGCGGAGAGGCTCGACAGCATCTTGAGCGCGGCCAGTTCGAAATCGCTGCAGGCGTCCAGTTCGCTGCGCAGACACGCCAGCGTCGGTCCCGGCTGCGGCTTGTGGATGATGCCGGAGATGCGTGTGAAAGTGACGCCAAGCCGCGCCTCTGCGGATGAGAGCACGGGCTCCCACATTTCCATCTGCCGCTTGTAGAGCGCCTCGTCCGGGTCGGCGCGGTAGCACAGGGTGTCGGTCTCGGCGTAAGGCAGCAGTTCGGCGATGACGGTGCCGCGCGCGGGCGCGACGGCGTCGATCGCGAAGTCGGCAAGGTCGCGGTAGTGGAAGGTCGCGGTGTCGATCTCCTCGCCCTGTCTGGCCCATTCGGCGGCCAGCGCCTGCGCCAGCGCCTGCGTCGGCACGACTTGCGGGCGACCGCCTGCGGTGCGGATTGGGCGGCCGTCGAGGACCGCGCGCCAGCCCGAGTCTTCTGGGCCGTTTTCGGTCTGCTCGGCGGTCGCTTCCTTGTAGAAACGCTTCATTTGGGTGTGCGCCACTTTCTGATGAGAATCGCGGGCAGGACGAAGGCGTCGATCAGCCCGTTGGCGAGGAGGAGGTAGGCGACCCATGCCGGTGCGCCGGGAAAGATACGGCCTTGCGTCATCAGCAGGCCGAGCACGACGAAAGCGACACCGGCGATGCGCACGATATTGATGATCGCGAAGCGCAGCGCTGCGGGATCGCGATCGGGTTTCGGCTGGCTCACCTGAGCAAGTGCTCCAGCAACTGCGCCGGGGTCTCGGCGACCATTTCGGCGCCCGCTTCGGACAGTTCGCGCGGGTGGTGATAGCCCCAATCCACGCCGACCGCGCGGACTTGCGCGGACGTCGCCATCTGCATGTCGTAGGCCGTGTCGCCGATCATCACGGCTTCCGACGCCTGCGCGCCCGCTTCGAACAAAGCCTCTTCCAGCATCGCGGGGTGGGGCTTGGAGGGATGACGGTCGGCGGTCTGGAGCGTCACGAAGAGGTCGGCGATGCCGTTCGCCTCAAGGCAGAAGCCGAGGCCGCGATCCGACATGCCGGTGGCGACGCCCAGCGTCCAGCCATTCGCATGAAGGGCGCGCAAGGTGTCCTCGATCCCCGGGAACAGCGGCTGGGCGACACGGCCCTGTTCGCGCGCGGTGCGGAACGAGAGCTTGTAGGCCTCGGCCATGGCGTGTTGCTGCTCGGCGTCCGAATCGGGCAGCAACTGGCGGATCGCCTGAGGCAGCGAAAGCCCGACCGCACGCCGGATGCTCCCGCGCGTCGGTGAAGGCAGCGAGAAGGCGGCGAAGGCCGCCTCCATCGCCTCGCAGATCGGCGCCTGCCCATCGACGAGGGTGCCGTCGCAGTCGAAGACCGCCAGTTTCACCGGGACCTGCCTCGCGGCGCGCCGCCGGGCTTGGGAGCGGAGCGCGCTGCGCCCGTGCGCGGACCGGAAGGCTTGCCACCGGGACGTGCGGGCTTGCCGCCCGGCTTCCCGAACGACTTGCCCGCAGGCTTTCCGGGCGCCTTTCCGCCGGGCTTGCTGCCGGGCTTGCTCAGCCGCGTCTGGCCCGAGCCGGGGCCATCGCTGCGCTTGCGGCGCTCGCCCCGGCGTTCCTTGCGGTATTCCTTGGCGTGCTGCTTGGCGGCCTTCTTCTGGTCTTCCTTGGTGAACTCGGCCGGAGCCTCGATCTCGGTGTCGCCTTCCGATTCGACGAAGCCCAGCTGCTCCAGCGAATTGGCGAAGTGCTCAGGGAGAGGGGCGGTGACGTCCAGCGGGGCGCCGTCCGGGTGCTCGATCAAGAGGCGGCGTGCGTGGAGGTGCATCTTGCGGCTGATCGATCCGGTCAGGAATGCCTCCTGGCCGCCGTACTTGCCGTCGCCGACGATCGGGTGGCCGATCGCCGCCATGTGGACGCGCAGCTGGTGGGTGCGGCCGGTCAGCGGGTGCAGCTCGACCCAGGCGGCGCGGTTGCCGGCGCGATCGATCACGCGGTAGCGGGTGCGGGCGGTCTGCCCTTCCTTCTCGTCCACGTGCATCTTCTCGCCGCCGGTGCCCGGCTGCTTGGCGAGCGGCAGTTCGATCATGCCGTCGTTGATGCTCGGCACCCCGACCACCAGCGCCCAGTAGATCTTCTTGGCGGTGCGGCCGGAGAACCGCTTGGAGAAGAACGCCGCGCTGCCCGGGGTGCGGGCTATCAGCAGGACGCCCGAGGTGTCCTTGTCGAGTCGGTGGACGAGGCGCGGGCGCGGGCCTTTCTCGACATAGGCGTCGAGCAGGCCGTCGACGTGCTCCTTCATGCCCGAGCCGCCCTGCGTGGCGAGGCCCGGCGGCTTGTTGAGCACGATCGCGGCGCGGTCCTGCGTCAGCACCATCGAATCGGCGAGTTCGATCTCGGCCTCGGTCAGTTCGCGGCGCGGGCGTTCGCCGCTCGCCGAAGCCTTCTGCTCGCCGCCGGGCGGCACGCGCAGGGTCTGGCCCGCTTCCAGCCGGGTGTCGACGTCGGCGCGCTTGCCGTCGACGCGAATCTGGCCGGTGCGCGCCCAGCGCGAGACCATCGCGAAGCCCACCTTGGGCAAGTGCCGCTTGAACCAGCGGTCGAGGCGGACGCCGTCGTCATCCTGACCGACGGTGAATTGACGGACGATATCGATATTGCTCATGCCACGCTCCGCATAACAAAAAGGCCGAGGAACAGGCCGCCGAATCCGGCGAGCAGTGACAGGGCGGTATAAAAGGCAGCGGTGGCGATCTCGCCCCGCTGGATCAAGGTGGCGAAATCGAGGCTCATCGACGAGAACGTCGTGAAGCCGCCGAGCACGCCCACGGTGACGAACAGGCGGGTGCCTTCGCCGGTATTGCCATGACGGGCGAACCAGCCGGTCACCAGTCCCATCAGCAGGCTTCCCACGACATTGACGGTCAGCGTGCCATAAGGAAAGACGCCCGCGCGCACCGGGCCGAGCGCAGCGGTCCAGCCGCGCCCGACGAGGAAGCGCAGCCACGAGCCGAACGCGCCGCCGAGGGCCACATAAAGAGAGGCCAGTATAAAGGAAGGTTGGGGCATGGCGCCGCCTTAGCCGCGAATCGCCGGAATTCCAATCCGCCCTACCAGAGCCGCTGCACTGCAAATCCGTCGAACAGCGCTTCGTTGGAAATGAGCACCATGTCTTCGGCCTGCGCCTGTGCAATCAGCAGGCGGTCGAACGGGTCCTTGTGAGCGATGTTCATCTGCCCGGCGAGGCGGGCATGCGTGATGCTGATCGCCAGTTCGTCGAACCCTTGCGCCGCGACGATGCGTTCGAAATCCCGCGCGAGCACGGCCGCGCCGTCCAGCTTGCCGATCCGGTGCTTGGTGGCGATCTCCATCGCGGAAGCCGCGCTGACGGCGACAGTGTTGGTGGTATCGGCGATCGCCTCGCGGGCGCGAACCGACAGATGATCGTCGCCCGCCAGCCACCAGATCAGTGTGTGCGTGTCGAGCAGCAGCTTCAATCGAGGTTCCAGGCGCCGAGTTCATCAGCGGGAAGTGGCTCGAAGAAGGCATCGTCCACGCTGATCGCGCCCTTGAGCGCGCCGAACTTGCGTTCGCCGATCGGATTTATCGGGACCAGACGCACGGCAGGAACGTTGCCGCGTGCGATCACCACTTCTTCGCCCGCCAGCACGCTGACGATCAGGCGGGATAGGTTGGTCTTGGCCTCGTGGACGGAAACCTGAGTCATCGTGATGCTCCTTAGCCAGATATATAGCTAAGGAGATGCATTGCGGCAAGCTGCAGGCTTTGCGGGTGATTGGTCTTGTCTTAGAGCCGTCACTTTGCTAACGGGCCGCTCAATCAGCTGCCTCCGAGTCCGGCGGCGGCCTTTTATTGGCTCTAGATTCGCAGCACGCCGCGCCGAACCGGATGCGTGGCGGCTTCGTCTGTTTTGTGAGGTGTTTCGGTTTATGCAGATTCTCGTCCGCGACAACAACGTCGATCAGGCTCTTCGTGCGCTCAAGAAGAAGCTGCAGCGTGAAGGCGTGTATCGTGAGATGAAGCTGCGCCGTCACTTCGAGAAGCCGTCGGAAAAGCGTGCTCGCGAAAAGGCTGCCGCCGTTCGCCGCGCTCGCAAGCTTGAGCGCAAGCGCGCCGAGCGCGACGGCTCGAAGTAAGAGCTTTCCTGCGCTTTGGCGCAGGGCACCTTTAAATCTGGATCAGCGGCTTGAATGCCGCGCCGGGTTGAGCCATGAGGGCGCGGAATCACCATTCCGCGCCCTTTGTGCATCTGCAAGGGATGCCAGCCCGGGCGCTTCAAAAGAATACGAGGGCCACAGACGATGACAGAGATCACCCGCGTTGCGCTGCAGCCGATCGAAAAGGGCGCTGTTTCCAAGATCTGGATCGGTGTCGTCGCGATCGCTCTGGCCTCGGCCGGTGTGGCCTATGCCGCGCTGCCGCCCGCGCCCACCGTCAAGACGCTGACCGCCGGCACCGGCGCCTCGCCGACGATGGAAGACGTCGTGCTCATCAACTACAAGGGCATGCTGACCGACGGCAAGGTGTTCGACGAGAACAAGAACTACCCCAACCCTGTCGCGCAGTTCGTGCCCGGCTTCTCCAAGGCGCTGATGAAGATGCAGCGCGGCGGCAAGTACGACGTCACGATCCCCGCCGAGCTGGCTTACGGCGCCAACCCGCCCGCCGGTTCGCCGATCCCCGCGAACGCCGACCTCAAGTTCGAAGTCGAGCTGATCGACTACAAGAGCCTTGCCGAAATCCGCCAGCAGCAGCAGATCCTGCAGCAGCTTCAGCAGATGCAGGGCGGCGCGGGCGCACCGGGCGGCGCTCCGGGCGCGATGCCTCCGGGCGCGGAAGCACCGGCTGCTCCGGCTCCGGCGCAGTGAAGGCAGCGATCGCGGCGCTGCTCCTCGTGGCAGCGCCCTCGGCCGTGTTCGCGCAAGCTGCCCCAAAGCCCGCTGCCCCGGCGGCGACGCCTGCGGCTCCGCAGGTCAAGGTCGAGGCGATCAAGGCCGGGACCGGCGGCAAGCCGCCCGAGCATGGCTATGTGCTGATCAACTACAAGGGCATGCTGCAGGACGGCACCGTGTTTGACCAGAACGAGCAGATGCCGATGGCGCTGGACGAAGTCGTCCCCGGCTTTGCGCAAGGGTTGCTCCAGATGGAGCGCGGCGGGCGCTACCGCCTGACCATTCCGCCTGAACTCGGTTACGGTGCGCAGGCGTCCGGCCCGATCCCGGCGAATTCCACGCTGGTCTTCGAGATCGACCTGCTCGACTTCAAGACGCCTGAGGAAATCCAGGCGATGATGGCGCAGATGCAGGCCCAAGCGGCCCAGCAGCAGGGCGAGGCAGCCAAGCCCGCGCAGTAAATACGTCGTCCCGGACTTGATCCGGGACCGGTGGCTGTCTTTAGGCGCGGCCTTGCAGCGCGCGCGGTCAGGTGGGCTGTTCACGGTCTGCGGTCCCGGAGCAAGTCCGGGACGACGCACGCTTGAAGCCGCGTCGCCCCGCTGCTAGCGCACCGCTATCGAATTTCCGCCCGCCGTGCTTCCATGCGCGGCGGGCTCAACCGTAAAAAGGCCAAGGGACAAAAAAGCCATGTCGGTCGATACCGCAACCGTGGCGAAGATCGCCAGCCTCGCGCGCATCAAGGTGAGCGAGCAGGAACTTGAGGCCATGGTGCCCGAACTGAACGGCATCCTCGCCTGGGTGGAGCAACTCGGGCAGGTCGACACCGACGGCGTTGAGCCGATGACCGCCGTGATCCCCAACACCCTGCGCCTGCGCGACGACGTGATCGACGCCGACCCGCTGACCGGCGGCGACAAGCGCGACGCGGTGCTGGCCAATGCGCCCGCCGCGCAGCACGGCTTCTTCGGCGTGCCCAAGGTGATCGAATAAGCCTTTGGATTATCCCGATCCTTCGACAAGCTCGCAGATGAGCGGAGTTGGGGGAGAGAGACTTTAAATCTATCCCCGCTCATGCTGAGCTTGTCGAAGCAAGCACGGGCAGCACACAAAATCTGGAATGCAGCATGACTGACATTACCGACCTTGGCGTAGCCGCCATCCGCGACGGCGTCGCCGCCGGAACCTTCTCCGCCGTCGAAGTGGCCGAGGCGTTCAACGCCAACGTCGCGGCGGCGCAGGACGCGCTGAACGCCTTCATCGTCGCCACGCCCGACCACGCGATCGCCGCCGCCAAGGCCATCGACGCCAGGCGCGCCGCCGGCGAAGCGCTCGGCCCCATGGGCGGCGTGCCCATCGGCATGAAGGACCTGTTCGCCACCAACGGCGTGCAGACCACCGCCGCCAGCCACATCCTCGAAGGTTTCGTGCCGCAGTACGAATCGACCGTCTCGCAGAAGCTGTGGGATGCGGGCGCGGGCCTGCTGGGCAAGCTCAACCTCGACCAGTTCGCGATGGGCTCTTCGAACGAGAGCAGCCATTTCGGCTCGGTCGTGTCGCCCTGGCGCCGGCCTGGCAGCAATGCGCCGCTGACGGCGGGCGGCTCCTCGGGCGGCTCCTCGGCGGCGATCGCGGCGCGGCTCGTGCCTGCCGCCACCGGCACAGACACCGGCGGCTCGATCCGGCAGCCCGCCGCCTATACCGGCACCACCGGCATCAAGCCGACTTACGGGCGCTGTTCGCGCTGGGGCGTGGTGGCTTATGCCAGTTCGCTCGACCAGGCGGGCGCCATGGCGCGCGACGTGACCGACTGCGCGATCATGCTGGAAAGCATGGCCGGGTTCGACCCCAAGGACGCGACCAGCCTGAACCTGCCGGTGCCGGACTGGACCGCCGCTCTGTCGGGCGACCTCAAGGGCAAGAAGGTCGGCATCCCGAAGGAATACCGCGTCGAGGGCATGCCCGCCGAGATCGAGGCGATCTGGGAGCAGGGCATCGCCTGGCTCAAGGACGCGGGCGCCGAAGTGGTCGAAGTCTCACTGCCGCACACGCAGTACGCGCTGGCGACCTACTACATCATCGCGCCTGCCGAAGCCTCGTCGAACCTCGCGCGCTATGACGGCGTGCGTTACGGCCTGCGCGACCTGCCCGACGGTGCGGGACTGCAGGACATGTACGCCGCTACCCGCGCCGACGGTTTCGGGGCCGAGGTCAAGCGCCGCATCCTGATCGGCACTTACGTGCTGTCGGCGGGCTTCTACGACGCCTATTATACCAAGGCGCAGAAGGTGCGTGCGCTGATCTCGCAGGACTTCGCGAAGGCGTTCGAGCAGGTCGATGTCCTCCTGACCCCGACCGCGCCGAGCGCCGCCTTTGCCCTTGGCGAAAGCAACGAAGACCCGATCGCGATGTACCTCAACGACGTGTTCACGGTGCCGGCGTCGCTGGCGGGCCTGCCCGCGATGTCGGTGCCGGCGGGCCTCGACGCGCAGGGGCTGCCGCTGGGTCTCCAGATCATCGGCCGCCCGCTGGACGAGCAGGGCGTGCTGAACGCGGGGCTGGCCATCGAAGGCCGCGCGGCATTCGCGGCGAAGCCGGAGACGTGGTGGTAAGCTGGTTCGAACTGGTCGTCTCAGTCATTGAAGGGCTGGGCGACCTGTTCGCGCGGCCCTCGCGCGAAAAGGCCGCGCGGCGGCGTGAGGCGCCTGCGAAGGCGGACGCGCCGCCCCGCTCGCGCCATGGGTTCCTACGTCCGAAACGGAGGCATCGGCCCAGTCGCTGCGTTGACGGTAATGCGGGCGAGAGGTAATACTTTCGCCGTGAAGTTCGAGTCCAACATGACGGTCAAGGGCCAGGTTACGGTGCCCAAGGACATCCGCGATGCGCTGGGCCTCAAGCCCGGCCAGGCGGTGGCGTTCGAGTTGGACGGCGACGGCAATGCCCGCATCATCCGTGCCGACGATCCGGCGCGGATCGAAGCGCGCAAGGAAGCATTTCTGGGCCGCCTGCACGAAACGCGAGCGAAATTTGCGGGCAAGGCGCTGGATCCGGACATGGACGGGCTCGAATACCAGCGCATGATGCGCGGCGACGGGCCGGAAGTGTGATCTTCGATTCGAATGTCGTCATCGACATGCTCGGCAACCGCGCTCCCGACTATTTCCACCAGCGGATCGCCGATCTGGGCGCGGCAAGCGACCTGTTCGTCACCGAGATCATCTTCGCCGAGATTTCCGGCAATTACGGTTCCGCGCAGGACGTTGCCGACCTGTTCGAAGGATTCGGTCTGAAAATCGTGCGGCTGTCGCTGCCCGATTGCCACCGGGCCGGAACGGCATACAGGCAATACCGGCGCAACGGCGGCGTCCGCACCAGCATCCTGCCCGATTTCCTGATCGGCGCGCAGGCGGCGAACCGGGGCTGGCCTATTGTCACGCGGGACCGTAAGGGGTTCGCGACGTATTTTCCCGAGGTCGACTTGATCGACCCGTACATCGACACAAGTAAGGCTTGAGATGTCCACTTCCACCTATCGCATCCAGGGCGCCACCGGGGACTGGGAGGTCGTGATCGGCCTCGAAGTCCATGCGCAGGTCACGTCCAATTCCAAGCTGTTCTCCGGCTCGGCGACGGCGTTCGGCGCGGAGCCGAACACGCAGGTTTCGTTGATCGATGCCGCGATGCCGGGCATGCTGCCCGTGCCGAACCGCGAGTGCATCCGTCAGGCTGTGCGCACCGGCATGGCGATCGACGCGCAGATCAACAAGTGGTCGCGCTTCGATCGCAAGAACTACTTCTACGCCGATCTTCCGCAGGGCTACCAGATCAGCCAGCTCTACCACCCGCTCGTCGGCGAAGGCTCGCTGACGATCGAGGCGGACGAGAAGGCAGGTATCCCCGAGGACAAGGTCATCGGCATCGAGCGCATCCACGTCGAGCAGGATGCGGGCAAGCTGATGCACGATCAGCACCCGACGATGTCCTATGTCGACCTCAACCGTTCGGGCGTGGCGCTGATGGAGATCGTCAGCCGTCCGGACATGCGCTCGCCTGCGGAGGCCGGGGCCTATGTCGCCAAGCTGCGCACGATCCTGCGCTATGTCGGCTCGTGCGACGGCAACATGGACCAGGGCTCGATGCGCTGCGACGTCAACGTCTCGGTCCGCAAGCCCGGCGACGAGTTCGGCACCCGTACCGAAACCAAGAACGTCAACTCGGTGCGCTTCGTCATGCAGACGATCGAGCACGAGGCGAACCGTCAGGTCGATGTGATCGAGGGCGGCGGCAAGATCGTGCAGGAAACCCGTCTGTTCGACCCGAACAGTGGCACCACCCGCTCGATGCGCTCGAAGGAAGACGCGCACGACTATCGCTACTTCCCCGATCCCGACCTGCTGCCGCTGGAACTGGACGATGCGTTCCTGGAGGCGTGCCGCGCCTCGCTGCCCGAACTGCCGGACGCCAAGCGCGCGCGCTATGAAGGCGAACTGGGGCTGTCGGCCTACAACGCCGCGGTGCTGACCACCGACGTCGACACGTTCCAGTGGTTCGAGGCGCTGCTGGCCGAGACCGCTTCGGCGCAGGGCAAGGCGCCTGCCGAAGTCGCCAAGCAGGCGGCGAACTGGCTGATCTCCGAGTTCTTCGGCGCGCTCAACAAGCTGGGCAAGAGTCTCGAGGATTCGCCGGTCAGCCATGCGCAGGCCGCCGAACTGCTGGCGCTGGTCGGCAAGGGTACGATCTCCGGCTCGATCGCCAAGCAGGTGCTTGAGATCATGCTCGAAACCGGCGATAGCGCGGGTGTCATCGTCGAGCGCGAGGGGCTGAAGCAGGAATCGGACACCGGCGCCATCGAGGCCAAGGTGGACGAGATCCTCGCCGCCAACGCCGACAAGGTCGCGCAGTACCGCGAGGGCAAGGTGGCGCTGTTCGGCTTCTTCGTCGGCCAGACGATGAAGGCGATGCAGGGCAAGGCCAACCCGCAGGTCGTCAACGAAATCCTGAAGGCCAAGCTGGGCTGAGATTTCATAGCCTGACGAAAAAGCCGCCGTGCCGTTTCTTGGGTCCGGCGGCTTTTTTGTGTCCGCTGTGCAACTCTTGTTGTCCCGGGAAGGGACTGTTCGCAATAATCCGCTTGTATTCGCAATTCGCGGTGCTATCGATTGCGCGAAGACCGGGGGGGTCTTTCCAACAATTTCGCGCTGGCGTGCCCAAGGGGCATCGTCCGCGCATTCGGCGAAGCGGGGCATCTGGCTCCGCGCGCTGCACGAGCTCACCTGGGGGGGTGAGGGGGCCCGGCATTGCGCCACAGTGGAGCGCGCGGTGTCGGGCCTTTGCAGTTTTCCGGAAGTATTCGCACCCATCTTCGTCATTGCGAGCACAGCGAAGCAATCCAGGGCGGTTTACGCGGCCCTGGATTGCTTCGCTGTGCTCGCAATGACGAGGGGAGAGTAGGGGACGAGTGTGGTCTGATGGCTCAGCCCGCGCGCCGCGTTCCCGTCAGTTCCATCGCGCCGAACATCCCGGCTTTCACCGTGCCGGTCAGCGCATCGCCCTCGACAGTGGCGCTGCAGTCGAGGTCCATCGGCATCGGCACGGTCATCTTCATCGACCACGTCAGGGTCTGCCCGGCAATGCGGCCGCTGGTCACGTCCATGCTGCCGAGGTCGCCGGTGATGTTCCCGGAGAAGCTGTCGCCTGCTCCGGGCTCGATGGTGAGGACGCCCTTCTGGCGGCCCAGCGGGGTATTGGTGACGCAGTCGTACGTGCCGGCAACGGTCATTCGGAAGCTCCTTCGCTCTCGTTCTCGCCCGCGACGCTGGGTGCGGGGCGGACCTCTACGGGCAAACCCAGGGCCTTGAGCTGCGGTTCCACGATCTTGCGGTCGCCGACGATCACCCAGGTCAGGTCGGCGGGCTGCAGATACTGCGCCGCCGCGCCGCCGATCCGCTTCGCGTCGATGCCGCGATAGGTCTGCGCGAGCTTCACATAGTAATCTTCAGGCCGTCCCAGCCGGTCGTTCTTGACGATGGCGGCGAGCACTTGCGCATTCGTCTCGAAGTCGTTGGGCAAGCTGCGGATCGCGCCGTCGGTGACGCGCTGGTACTCCTCGGCCGAAATCGGCTGCTTCGTCGGCAGGGCGCTCATGTCGGCGATGATGGCGCGGATCGAATCGCCCGTGCGGTCGGCCTGCACGGGTGCCATGACCTGCATCGTCACCGGCCCCGTCGCTTGGCTGATGCCCGAGCGTACGCCGTAGCTCCAGCCCTTTTCCTCGCGAATGTCGAGGTTCAGGCGCGAGAGGAAGCCGTTGCCGACGACGTCGTTCGCCAGCATCAGCGATTCCTCGTTCGGCGTGCGGCCGGTCAGCGGCAGCACCCGCCCGGCGAGGATCACCGACTGCGGCGAGTTCGGCCGGTCGATCAGCACTACGCGCGATGCGGGTGCGGGCGTCGCGGTGTCGAGCGATTTCATCGGCTTGGGTGCGGCCGGGGCCTTCCAGCCGCCGAACGCCTTTTCCAGCAGCGGCTTGAGCTGCTCCATGGTCACGTCGCCGACCACGGTGATCCGCGCGAGGTCGGGGCGCAGCCACTTGGCGTGGGCGGCGCGCAGCGCCTCGGGCGTGAGGGCGGCGAGCGCGGTATCGCTGCCGAGGCCGTCGCCGGGCTGGGCATAAGGATGGGTGCCGAAGAGTTCGCCGCTCATCGTACGCGAGGCCAGCGCGCTCGGCGTCGATTGGGCCTGCGCCAGTTCGGCCTGCGCCTGTCCGCGCGCGCGGTCGAAGTCGGCCTGCGCGAAAGCCGGATGCAGCAGCACGTCGGAGGCCAGAGCCAGCGAGGGCGCGAGATTGTCGCTCAGTGCGCTCAGCGTCAGGCTGCTGGTGTCGAGGCTGGCACCGGTGCCGATCGAGGCGCCGAGGCGCTCCTGTTCCTCGGCGATCTGGGTGGCGTTGCGGGTCTTGGTGCCTTCCTCGAGCATGCCGAGCATCAGCCCCTGCGTGCCCGGCGTGTCGAGCGCATCGGCCGCGTACCCGGCGTCGAAGTCGATCGACAGGACCAGCTTGGGCACCGTGGTCCGCCGCGCCAGCGTGACGGGGATGCCGTTCGAGAGCGTGGTGCGCTCGATCGCCGGGAAGGCGAGGGCGCTGACCGGCGCGACCGGCGGCGCACTGCGCCTGGGCGCGGGGGCGAGCTTTGGGGCTTTGGCGGCCTTGCCTGCCGCTGCGGGCGGGTTGGCGGCTTCGTCACCCCAGCCGCCCATCTTCGCGCCGTCCTCGGTGCGTGCACCCGGCACCACCGCGATCTTATAGACCGGGCGGCCGAGCCACCTGGACATCGCGGTGCGCACGGCGTCGGGCGTCAGCGCGGCGATGGCCTGCAGGTCCGCCTTGTACTTGGCCGGATCGTTCGAATAGACTTGCCCTTCGGCGAGGGTCGCGCCCTTGCCGGAGAAGCCGCCGACCTGCTCCAGCCCGCCGATCTCGCTCGACAGGATGGAGGTGACAGCGCGGCGCACTTCGTCCTCGCTCGGCCCCTTGGCGACGAAATCGGCGATGACTTTGTCGAGCGCGGCTTCGGCCTTGGCGCGCTGGACGCCGGGCTTCACGTCCATCGAGGCGTCGAGGAAGCTGGCCTGCTCGAACGTCTGGGCAGAGGCGGTGACGGAGACGGCAAGCTGCTGCCCGCGCACCAGTTCGTTGTCCAGCCGTGAGCTGGCGAGGCCGCCGAGGATGTGCATGCCGATGCGCAGGGCGGGGGCGTCCGCATCGTTGAGCCCGGGGCCGCTCCAGTCGCGGCTGAGGCGCAGGGTCGGCACCTGATCGGTCAGGTCGCGCGAGATCGGCGCGGACAGGGTGACCGGCCCGGCCGCGACGGGAGCGACTTCAGGCCCCTTCGGGATGGCGCCGAACCACTTCTCGACCTTGGGCTTCGCGGTCGCCGCGTCGATGTCGCCCGAGAGGACGAGGACGACGTTGTTGGGGCCGTAATGGTCGGTGAACCACTTGCGCACGTCGGTCAGGCTGGCGGCGTCTAGGTCGGCCATCGAGCCGATCGTCGAGTGGTGATAGGGGTGGCCGACCGGGAACAGGCCCTCGGCC
>NZ_ALVC01000374.1:0-3033 GCF_000293195.2 Sphingomonas sp. LH128 | reverse complement strand
TGGCTCCCCGAGTAGGATTCGAACCTACGGCCATTCGATTAACAGTCGAATGCTCTACCGCTGAGCTATCGGGGAACGGCCTGCCAGCGTCGGGGGGCTGGCAGGCTAAACTGGCAGTCGCTCTTCAACGCGACCGCGTCGGCGCTACTTTAAAGGCCGATGGCCTTCAAAGCCTGATCCATGTCTTCCTTGAGGTCTTCGATGTCCTCAAGGCCGACATTGATGCGCAGCATGCCTTCGCCGATGCCCATCGCCTCGCGGCCTTCCGGCCCCATGTTGTGGTGCGTGGTCGAGGCCGGGTGGCACATCAGCGAACGCGAGTCGCCGATGTTGTTCGAGATGTCGATCAGCTTCAGGGCATCGAGCAGCCCATGCGCCTGTTCGCGCCCGCCATCGAGCACGAAGGAGAAGATCGGCCCGCAAGCATCCATCTGCTTCATCGCCAGCGCCTGCGCCGGGTGGCTGTCAAGCCAGGGGTGCAGGATCGTGGGCACGCGATCTTCCATGAACTTGCCGAGAGCCAGCGCGTTCTCGCTCTGCTTCTTGGCGCGCAGGTCCAGCGTCTCGAGGCCCTTGAGCACGACCCAGGCGTTGAACGGCGAGAGGTTCGGGCCGGTGTTGCGCTGGAACGGCAGCAGCACGTCGTTGATGAACTGCTCCGAACCGCAGACGGCGCCAGCAAGGACGCGGCCCTGCCCGTCCATCAGCTTGGTCGCGGAGTAGGCGACGACATCGATGCCGAACTCCATCGGCCGCTGCAGCGCGGGCGAGCAGAAGGCGTTGTCGACGACCGTGGTGATGCCGTGCGCCTTGGCGATCTCGGCGATGGCGGCGAGGTCGGCGACGCCCATGGTCGGGTTCGCCGGGGTCTCGAAGAAAAAGACCTTGGTGTTGGGGCGGATCGCCGCTTCCCACTGCGCGGTGTCACCGGCGTCCACCAGCGTCACCTCGACGCCGAAGCGCGGCAACAGGTGGTCGCCCAGCCAGCGGCACGAACCGAAAGCGGCGCGCGCGCTCACCATGTGGTCGCCCGCCGAAAGCTGGCACAGCAGCGCGGCGGTCATTGCCGCCATGCCGGTGGCCTGCGTACGGCACGCCTCGGCGCCTTCGAGGAGAGCGATGCGCTCCTCCAGCATCGCCACCGTCGGGTTCTGCAGGCGCGAGTAAGTCATGCCTTCCTCGTCGCCCTGGAAGCGGGCGGCGACCGTGGCGGCATCGTCGTAGCTGTAACCCGAAGTCAGGAACAGCGCTTCGCTGGTCTCGCCCATTTCCGAGCGCCAGGTGCCTCCGCGGATGGCGCGGGTTGCGGGGCGCCAGCTCTGGGTCTGGCTGCGGTCCTGTCCGGTGGTGCGTTTCATGGCGCAAGCCTCTAAGGGCGCGCGCGAGTCTGTGCAAGCGCGCTGGGCCCACCCCGCTGCGACGAGGCAGCAAACTGCCAAGTCTCGCTACCCCTCCCGCATGCGGGATGGGCGGTAGGCTTGGCCGCGAAGCGGCTTAGCCGGACGGGGAGGGGCGAACCGCTCAAGCGCTTGCCGAAACCCGCGCCCCTCTTTATCCGCGCATCCGATGCCACTCTCCCGTCAAAATCGCGATCCGCTCGGCTGGTGCCTTCTCATCGTCGCGGCGTTCGAGGCGCTGGTGCTGTGGCGGCTGACGATCCCCTCGCGCTACTACTTCGACGAGGTTCACTACGTCCCCGCCGCGCTCAAGCTGCTGGAGCTGATCCCCGCCAACCGCGAACATCCGCTGTTCGCCAAGGAAGTGATCGCCGGCTTCATCCACCTGCTGGGCGACAAGCCGCTGGCGTGGCGCCTCGGCCCGGCACTGTTCGGCGGACTCGGCCTGTTCGCCTTTGCGCGGCTGGTCTGGCATGTGACGCAACTGCGCCGCGCGACGGTGCTGGCGACGGCGCTGCTGGCCACCAACTTTATGTGGTTCGTGCAAAGCCGCATCGCCATGCTCGACATGATCGCCGCAGGCATGTGCATGGTGGGCCTGTGGCAGTTCGCGGCCGCATGGCGAGCGAAACGCACCGGCATCGCGCGCATGCACCTGATCCTGAGCGGCCTGGCCCTCGGCCTGTCGCTGGGCGCGAAGTGGAGCGGCGCTCCGGCGCTGGCGATGCCGGGTCTCGCCTTCCTCGCCATGCGTATCGCGGATACCGGCCCGGTCTTCATCGGCAAGCGCGGCGCCGGGCCGATCAAGGGCGTGAGCCTGATCGAGGCCGCGCTGTGGCTCGGCCTGTTTCCGATCGCGGTCTACTGGGCGACGTTCATCCCGGCGATGTTCTACCCGCACCACACGCTCTCGCCCTGGGGCTTCGTCCAGCAGCACGAACTGATGGTACGCCTGCAGGATAGCGTGAAGAAGCCGCACCCTTACAAGACGTACTGGTATCAGTGGATCGTCGACTGGCGGGGCATCTGGTATCTGTTCCAGAACGTCGACGGCGCGCACCGCGGCGTGGTGATGATCGGCAATCCGATGGCGATGATCGCGGGCCTCCTCGCGTTCTTCTGGAGTGTGTGGGCCGCCCTCTTCCGCGGCCGCCGGGACGTGCTGTTCTTCGCGGTGCTCTATTTCGTGTGCGTGGGCATGTGGGCGGTGAACGGCAAGCCGGTGCAGTTCTACTACCACTACCTGCTGCCGGGCGCGTTCCTGATGGCGCTGCTGGCGCTCGGCCTCGACGCCTTGTGGGACCGGCGCGACCGCTGGCGACTGGTGGCGCGGTGGGTCTTCGGCCTGTCGCTGGCGCTGTTCGTGGTGTTCTACCCGATCATCTCGGGCTGGCCGCTGCCCTTCAAGGACGCCTACAACCTGTGGATGTGGCTGCCTAGCTGGCGGTAAGCCGCGTGCGCAGCCGCAGGCCCCCTGCCGCCGCCACCGCGCCGATCCCGGCGAGCGCCATGTCCTTTTGCGGGTCCCACGGATCGCCCTGCTGCCCGTTGTAGGCAAGCGCGTCAGGCCCGGCCATGAACACGGTCAACAGCCACTCGAAGATTTCATAGATCGCGCTGCCCGCCAGCACGAACT
>NZ_ALVC01000373.1:0-2289 GCF_000293195.2 Sphingomonas sp. LH128 | reverse complement strand
AGCCACTCGAAGATTTCATAGATCGCGCTGCCCGCCAGCACGAACTCGACCGCGATGTAAGTCGCCAGCGAAAGCGAGAGCTTGCGGTGCCGTGCCAGCCAGGCCGAGATGGGATGGACCCAGCAGGCCCCGAAGCTGAAATGGACGAGCCGGTCCCACGAATTGCGCTGCAATCCCAGCGTCGCCGCGGGCGACGGCAGGCCGAGCGCCCTCGCCCAGTCCTCATAGGGAACGAAGGAATAGATGTAGCGTCCGCCTAGCGTGTGCAGCCACAGGAACAGGCAGGCGCAGGCTACAGCGCTCGTCGGCATCGGCCAGCGCCGCAGCGCCAGCCACAACCCCGCGACGATCACCAGCGTCGGCAGGTTCTGCAGCGGCGCAAGGCTCGGGTACGGCGAATCAATGAGGCTGACGAGCGCCCATAGCGCCGTCAGCCCAAGCAGAACCGCTTGCGTGCGGTTCGGGATCAGTACTTGCCCCAGACGAACTTCGACGAGAGCGCGAAGTTGAACACCGAGGCCAGCAGCACGCCGGTGATGACCGCCAGCACGTCGTGGATGCCGATGGTCTTGAGCACTGCGGCCGAGCCGATGTTGGTGAGCAGACCCAGCGAGCAGGTCAGCGCGAACTGCGCCCAGCCACGCATCAGCGGCGCGAAACCGCGCAGGCGCTTGTCCGAATAGGTCAGTTCGTTGTTGAGCACGAAGTTGAACGTCATCGCCACCAGCGCGGCGATCGTGTTCGCAATGTTGAAGGTCGTGCTCTCGGACCAGTTGCCGTAGACGAAACGCTCGCCGAAGACGACGTGGAGCATCGTCCACAGCACCGCCAGCTGCACCACCACGCCCATGGCGCCCACGGTGCCGAACAGCGCGAAACGGGTCGGGATGATCCGGCCCAGCCATTTGTCGTAAAGGCCCACGAGGAATTCGAACACGACGGTCTGGTCCAGCTTGCTTTCGCCTTCTGCTCGCGCGGCGAAGTTGAGGGGGAATTCCTTGACGCGCAGCGGGGTGTCCACCGTCGCCAGGATGTCGAGCAGGATCTTGAAGCCGACGCCCGACAAGCGGTGCGCGTCGGCGCGCAGGGTCTGGGTGCGCAGCATGAAGAAGCCGCTCATCGGGTCGGTCAGCTCCACTCCGGTCACCTTGTTGGCGATGCGGTTGGCGAAGCCCGATGCCTTGACGCGGTCGGGGCGGCCCCATGCCTCGGTGCTGGCGCCCTCGGCGAAGCGCGAGGCATAGGCGAGGTCGTACTCGCCCGAGGCGACGGCCTTGAGCATGCCCGGCAGCAGCGCCGGATCGTGCTGGTGGTCGGCGTCCATCACCGCGACGACAGGGGCGGCGGTGGAGCACATCCCCTCGATCGCGGCGCTGGCAAGGCCGCGGCGGCCGATGCGCTGGATGCAGCGCACGCGCGGATCGGACAGCGACAGGCGGCGCGCCTCGTCCGAGGTGCCGTCGGGGCTGTTATCGTCGACGTAGATGGCTTCCCACGCGATTCCGGCGAGCGCCTTGTCGAGTCGCTCGATCATCGTCGCGATGTTCTTGCGCTCGTTGTAGGTCGGCAGGACCACCGCCAGTTCCAGCGGCTTCGCCTGCGGCGAAACTGCGCGAACGGCGGCTTCGGAAGCCTGCGCGAGATCGGTCGTGGAAATGTTCATGCGCCCTGTTTTTAGGTTGTAAACGTCAAGAAACGATTATTGCGTAGCGGCGCAACCTTTACAGGCGCGCAAGCACCGCGTCACCGATTTCCTTCGTGCCGGCCGAGCCGCCGAGGTCGCCGCCCTTGATACCGTCCGCGAGCGCGGCCGCAACGGCGGCTTCGATGCGGGCCGCTTCGGCTTCGAGACCGAAGGAGTGGCGCAGCAGCATGGCGGCCGAAAGGATCGTCGCCATCGGGTTCGCCAGGCCCTTGCCCGCGATGTCGGGGGCGGAACCGTGGATCGGCTCGTAAAGGCCGAAGGTGCCTTCCGCGAGGCTGGCCGATGCGAGCAGGCCGATCGAGCCGACGCACATGCTGGCCTGATCGCTCAGGATGTCGCCGAACAGGTTGCCGGTGACGATCACATCGAAGGCGCCGGGGTTCTTCACCAGCTGCATCGCCGCGTTGTCGACGTACATGTGCGTCAGTTCGACGTCCGGGTACTCGGCCGAAACCTCGATCACCACGTCGCGCCACAGCTGCGAGGTTTCCAGCACGTTGGCCTTGTCCACCGAGCACAGCTTGCCGGAGCGGCCCTGCGCGGCCTTGAAACCGGCGTGGGCGATGCGGCGCACTTCGTCCTCG
>NZ_ALVC01000372.1:0-22148 GCF_000293195.2 Sphingomonas sp. LH128 | reverse complement strand
CAGCCTGAGCGGGATTGGGAGGTTTACCCCATACCCCGCTCAGGCTGAGCTTGTCGAAGGGTCCAGCACGCCCTGCCGATTGCGCACGAAAAAGCGCGCCGCCTTACAGCAGCGCGCTTTTTTCATCACCATCGGCTTGTCTGATCAGCCCAGCAGCTTCTTCGCGATCGCGCGCACATCGTCGCGCATGTCGGGACGATCGAGCGCGATCGCCAGCGTCGCTTCCACGAAGCCGACCTTCGAACCGCAGTCGAAACGGCGGCCGTTGAAGGTCACCGCATGAAACGGCTGCTGGCCGATCAGCTTGGCCATCGAATCGGTCAGCTGAATCTCGCCACCCGCGCCCTTCCCCTGCGTTTCAAGCAGACCCATCACTTCAGGCTGGAGGATATAGCGGCCCGAGACGATCTTGTTCGAAGGCGCCTCGTCCACCTTGGGCTTCTCGACCAGACCCTTGACCTCGGTGAGATTGCCCCGGCTCTCGCCGGGCGCGATCACGCCGTAGCTCGACACTTCCTCATGCGGCACTTCCAGCACCGAGACGAGGTTGCCGCCCACTTCGTTATAGGCCTCGATCATCTGCGCCATGCAGCCGGGCGTGCCGTACATCAGTTCGTCGGGCAGGAAGATCGCGAAAGGCTCATCCCCCACGACGGCGCGGGCGCACCATACCGCGTGGCCGAGGCCCAGCGGCACCTGCTGACGCACGGTGACGAGGTTGCCGGGCTGGATGCGGGTCGGCTCAAGCGGGTCGAGCGACTTGCCGCGCCCGGTCATCGTCGCTTCGAGTTCGTAAGCGGTATCGAAATGTTCGACGATCGCGGTCTTGCCACGGCCCGTCACGAAGACGAATTCCTCGATTCCGGCTTCGCGCGCCTCATCGACGGCGTATTGGATCAGAGGTCGATCGACGACCGGAAGAAGTTCCTTCGGAATCGCCTTGGTGGCGGGCAGGAAACGGGTGCCGAGACCGGCGACGGGAAAGACGGCTTTTCGGACCGGCTTGCGAAAGTTCGAGTCACTCATGGGTCTGGATAATGCCTCGCTCATGTTGCGGTTGCGTTTAAAGCCCGGAAATAGTCTTAGCGCAACAACCCCATGTTAATCTTACCGAACCCTTAATCCGCCGCGAAATTGCATCCGATCCCGTTGAAGCACGCGCGTTTGGCGCTAAAGGACGGTGATGGACAAGATCATCATCGAGGGCGGCAAGCGCCTTTCCGGCACCATTCCCGTTTCCGGCGCCAAGAACGCCGCGCTCACGCTGCTGCCCTGCGCGCTGCTGACCGAAGAACCGCTGACGCTGCGCAATCTGCCGCGTCTGGCGGATATCGACGGTTTCCAGCACCTGATGAACCAGTTCGGCGTCTCCACCGCGATCGCGGGCAGCCGTCCGGAAGACTTCGGCCGCGTCATGACCCTGCAGGGCACGCGCATCACCAGTTCGGTCGCGCCTTACGACCTCGTGCGCAAGATGCGCGCCTCGATCCTCGTCCTTGGACCGATGCTGGCGCGCATGGGCGAGGCGACCGTGTCGCTGCCCGGGGGCTGCGCCATCGGCAACCGCCCGATCGACCTGCACCTCAAGGTCATGGAAGCGCTGGGCGCGACGATCGAACTGGCCGCCGGTTACGTGCGCGCCATCGCCCCTGACGGTGGCCTGCCGGGCGGGCGCTACTCGTTCCCTGTCGTTTCCGTCGGCGCCACCGAGAACGCGCTGATGACCGCCGTGCTGTGCAAGGGCAAGTCCACCCTGCACAATGCCGCGCGCGAGCCCGAGATCGTCGATCTGTGCAACCTGCTCGTCGCGATGGGCGCGCAGATCGAGGGTATCGGCACGAGCGACCTCACCATCCACGGCGTCGACCGCCTCCACGGCGCGACCTACATGGTCATGCCCGACCGCATCGAGGCCGGCTCCTACGCCTGCGCCGCCGCCATCACCGGCGGTGAAGTGCTGCTCAAGGGCGCGAAGATCGAGGACATGGAAGCCACCGTGCAGGCGCTGCGCGATGCAGGCGTCCACGTCGAGCCCAAGGCCGACGGCCTCCATGTCGCCTCGGACGGCAAGCTGCGGCCCGTCACGATCTCCACCGCCCCCTACCCCGGTTTCGCCACCGACATGCAAGCGCAGCTGATGGCCCTGCTGTGCATGGCCGAAGGCTCCAGCGTGCTCACCGAGACCATCTTCGAGAACCGCTACATGCACGTTCCCGAACTCAACCGCATGGGCGCGCGGATCGAGACCAAGGGTCGCACCGCGATCGTCCACGGCGTACAGGGCCTCACCGGCGCCGACGTCATGGCGACCGACCTGCGCGCCTCGATGAGCCTCGTGATCGCCGGTCTCGCCGCAAAGGGCCAGACGCAGGTGCACCGCCTCTACCACCTCGACCGCGGCTACGAGCGCCTTGAGGAGAAGCTGGCACTGGTCGGCGCGCAGATCGAACGCGTCGGCGGCGACTGAGGAAACTCCGAAGGCCCATGGCGCGTTTGCTCCTCGAACTGCCGAGAGGAGAGACGAACATGGGCCTCATCAAGTTGGCGGCCGCCGGAGCGGTCGGCTACGCCCTCTACAAATACGCGACCGAGAAGAAGCAGGAAGCCGAGTTCGCAGGCGGCGTGCGCGATTCCGGTCCGGAGCATATGAGTTCGCCGCCCAAGAGCTGGGACAAGACCGACGAAGCGATCGACGAGAGCTTCCCGGCGAGCGATCCTCCATCGACATACTGATCACCAGTCGCGGTCGCTAGAAAGGGCGGGAGAAGCAAAGGCTTCCCCGCCCTTTTGCCATCCGTCGCGAATTCCCGCGGCCTGGCTGATTCCCCGCATCCTGGCTGGAACGAATTGTTTACCTAACCCGTTGAAACCCTTGTCGGAGCGCCGGGATGGCCGCCTCCGGGACGGGAAGAAGATGATGGCGATCCACTTTGTCGCGGACCTGAACTTCAACGGCGAGAGCGCCCTTCACGCGATTCCCTACGGCTTTCCCGATAGCGCCGAGATGACCCGCCGCATCTGCGAGGTCTGGCGTGCCCGCGTGGCCGACGACGACATCGTCTGGATTCTCGGCAATGTCGGAAACCCCGTCCATCTCGGCAGCCTTCCCGGCATCAAGCATCTGGTTCGCGGACCGAATGACCCGCAAGCGTGGAACTGCCTCGCGACGGGGCGCTATGCCAGCGTCTGCGACATGCAGCGCCTCGATACGGCCCATGGAACTCTGACCCTCATCAACGACCCTGCGAAGGCGCTGGAAGACGATGCGCTCGTACTCCACGGCCATACCCGGTACGCATGGAGTCGCCCCGGTCACAACTGCGTGGCCGCGCACGGACTTGGATGGGGGCCGGTCAGCCTCGACATGCTGATGCGCAAGCCCGCCGCACCGAGGCTCAGCCGCGCCGCCTGAAGGCTAGCCCAGCGCCGAAGTCGCCAGCCAGACCCTGACCGCCCCGGCCAGCCCCGGCGGCGTTTCAGCCTCCAGTCGCTCCGCATCGATCCGCGCGACGAGCGCGTTCACCGGCAACCCTTCCTGCGCGGCGGCGCGCTTGAGCAGGTCCCAGAACACCGGCTCGAGGCTGATCGAGGTCTTGTGCCCGGCGATCTCCACCGAACGTTTGACCGGAGGATGGTAAGGCGTGGTCATCGCGCCGCAATCTAGCTGCCCTCCTCCCCGCCGAGAACCCCGGAAATCAGCCGAAGTCCATTGATCGATACCTATCGATAGCAAGGTATCTTGCCTAGACCTGTACTTTTCTAAACAAGGTATCTTGCAACACACAGTAGCTGGTTATATACGATGGGCATCCGCAGGAGATGATTCGATGTCCGAAATCGAAATCCAATTGAAGAAAGGGGTGCTGGGGCTCTGTGTCCTGGCGCTGCTCTCGCGGGGGGACAGCTACGCCTACGAGATCGCGAGCCGCATGGCCGACGCGGTCGACATGGGCGAAGGCACGATCTACCCGCTGATGCGCCGCATGCAGTCCGAAGGCCTGGTGAAGACCTACCTTGAGGAATCGCCGTCCGGCCCGCCCCGCAAGTACTACAGCCTCACCGAAACCGGCCGCTCGCGCCTTGCCGAGCAGATCGCCGAATGGCGCGGCTTCACCAAGGCCGTCGACGCGTTGCTCGACGATGCCGCCGAGCCGACTGCCGTACAAGAAGGCCCAATTCAGGAAGGAGAGCCCAGCCATGATGCGTAACGAATTCATCAAGCGCCTGAAGGCGGGCCTCAAGGGCATGCCGCAGGACGCCATCGACGACATCGTCGCCGACTACGAAGAGCACTTCGAAGCCGGCCTTGCCGAGGGCCGCAGCGAAGAGGAGGTTGCGACGGCCCTCGGCAACCCGAGCCGCCTTGCCCGCGAACTGCGCTTCGAAACCGGCTTCCGCAACTGGAAGAGTGATCGCACGCCGTCGTCCGCCTGGGGCGCGATCCTTGCCTTCATGGGCCTCGCCACGATCGACATCCTGATCCTGCTGCCGATCGTGCTGCCGGTTCTGGGCGTGGTCTTCGGCCTGTTCGTGGCGGTGCTGGCGGCCTTCGTCGGCGGCGGCTTCATGCTGATCGCCGGGCCTTTCTCCGGCTTCCCCGGCGGCCCGCTGATCGCGATCCTGCTGGGCCTCGGCACCATGAGTGCTGCGGTCGGCATCGGCGCTCTGCTCACCATCGTGGGCATCGGCGTGGTCAACGCCCTCATGTGGTTCGGCCGCCTGCACTACCGCGTGCTCGAACCCGCCATCCATCCCGAAGACTGACGACGACAAGGAGGACCAAGTGATGCTCAGGAAACTGCTCATCGTATTCGCCAGCGGCCTGATCCTGTCGATCGCCGCCTTCGCCCTCGCCTGGACTTTCGGCGGCGAGAAAATGAAACAGGAATTCGAGACGAAGGGTTGGTACTTCGACGGCGGCGACGATCACCACGACCAGGGACCGCGCAAGTCCCGCGTGTTCGCCATCCAGTCGGGTAGCCAGCTCGCCATGGAAGTGCCGGTGGACCTCGAATTCACGCGTGGTGACAAGGCCGAGATGACCGTCGAAGGCCCCGCCAGCGTGGTCGACCGGCTGGTCTGGGCAAACGGCCGCCTCTCGCTTAACGGCAGCGCCCGGATCCATCGTGGCCTCAAGGTGCGGATCACCGCTCCCGAGATCGCCGGGCTGGACCTCGATGCACCGGGCGACGTGGACCTCCACGGCCTCGACCAGGAGAGCCTGCGCATCAACGCTCGCGGCGCCATCGACCTCGATGCATCGGGCAAGGTCGCACGGACCTTCGTGACATCCGACGGTGCGGGCAACATCGACCTCGGCAAGGTGCAGGGCCGCGACGCCACGATCCGCATCAACGGCGTGGGCGACGTGACCATCGGCGCCACCGGCGTGGTCGATGTGGAGATCAACGGCGCGGGCAACGTCACCCTCGTCCGCAAGCCCGAGACGCTGCGCAGCCGGATGAACGGCATCGGCGATATCGACCACGATTACTGAGTAACGTTCCACGTGGAACATGCGAGGCCCGTGCCGTCAGATGACGGTGCGGGCCTTTTCGTATCAGGCTGCAGCCCGGCGCAGGCGGTCGTTTATGGCAGCGCCGATATCGCCCTCCGGGATCGGCGCTACGGCGATGCGCGGCTGCGCTGCGGCCGCTCCGGCATGGAGCAGCGCATAGAGCCGCGAGGCCGCCTCGATCAGATCTCCGCTCGCCGACAGGGTTACCTCCCCCGCCACTGCGCCGAAACCGATGTGAAATTCGTCAGCCTCTGCCTCGATCGCATCGAGCCGCACCGGCTTGCCCGGCGCGTAATGGCTGGCAAGTTGCCCCGGCGCCTCGATGGCCTGCGAGGTCACCGGCTCGCTCGCGCCGCCGAGTACAGCGGCAATGCGATCCTCGGCGATGGGGCCGGGACGCAGGATCTGCCAGCGCCCCCCTTCCCGCAACGCGACGATCGTGGATTCGAGCCCTGCCTCACAGGCGCCGCCATCGACCACCGCATCGACATTCGCCCCGAGCGAGGCGACGACATGCCCTGCCTCGGTCGGGCTGACCCCGCCGCTGCGATTGGCCGAGGGCGCCGCGATCGGCAGGCCCGTCGCCGCAATGACCGCCCGCATCACCGGGTGCGCCGGACAGCGCAGCGCGATCGTGGGCAGCCCGGCTGTGACGGCGGCGGCAACCGGCGCGCCCTCCCGCAGCGGCAGAACCATGGTCAAAGCACCCGGCCAGAACGCCTCAGCCAATGCCAGCGCGCGCTCGCCGAAATCCGCCAGCATCTGCGCCGACGCGAGATGTTCCACGTGGACGATCAGGGGATTGAAACTCGGCCGACCCTTGGCCCGGTAGATCGCCGCCACGGACTCGTCCCGGTCCGCTCTTGCCGAAAGGCCGTAGACCGTCTCCGTCGGCACGGCGACAAGGCGCCCTTCCCGCAAAAGATGCGCGGCGGCTTCGATCCCGGCGGGACAGGCTTCAAGCATCTCGGGCTGGCTGGCGTGCTCCATACCCCGTCGCTATAGCCCCACGGCGACGAATGCCAAGGACATGCAAAAGATGACGACCCAGCCCGCGGAGCACACCCAGGTTCTCACCCGCATCGCCGAAGCGCTGGAACGCCTCGTGCCACCCGCCCCGGCCGCGACCGACTGGCTCGCGCATCCCGCCTACGTATGGACGGGCAGCGCCGCGCGATCGGTCGCGCAACTCGACGCCCCTGCCCTGCCCCTGCTGCGCGGCATCGACACGCAGAAGGACCGTGTGGTCACCAACGTCGAGCGCCTTGCCGCCGGACACGCCGCGCATGACATGCTGCTCTGGGGCTCGCGCGGGATGGGCAAGTCGGCCCTGCTGCGCGCCGCCATCCGCTCCGCCGACACCGCACACCCGGGCCGCATCGCGCTGGTCCAGGTGGCGCAGGAAGCGCTCTCCGGCGTGACTGACCTGTTCGCCGCACTCGGCAAGGTCGACCGCAGCTTCCTCGTCTTCATCGACGACCTCGGCTTCGAGGAAGGCGACGGCGCCGGGCCGCGCATCCTGCGCTCGTGGCTGGAAGGCGGCGTCGAGGCACGCCCGGCGAACGTGCGCCTCGCCGTCACGTCGAACCGCCGCGCCATCGTCGGCCGCTCGATGTCAGAGCAGGACGATCCCATCAACGCCGGTGACGCGGTGGACGAAAAGCTGGCCCTGGCCGATCGCTTCGGCCTCTCGATCGGCTTCCACAACTGCGACCAGGATTCCTACCTCGCCATCATCGGCGGCTATGCCGGTGAATTCGGGCTGGAGTGGGAGCCGTCGGATGCGCTGGAATGGTCGCGGCGGCGGGGCGCGCGATCTGGCCGCGTGGCCTGGCAATACGTCAATGAATTGGCTGGAAGAGCAGGGAAGACGATATAAACGCAGGGGTTAACACCCCTGCACCCCATTACCGTCGTCGTCGTGCGCGCATCACCGTAGCTGCACGCACGGCGACGACAGTATGGGGGTCTGGGAGTCCTGAGCTTGTCGAAGGGGCCCCAGGACTTCCTCTTCTAATTACTGCGGCAACAGCCGATCGTCTTCCTTCCGGAATCCACCCATCAACTTCGCCGCCTCTTCCGGAGAAGTCGGGTCCTTGATGTCCTCACGCGGCTTCATGTGCTCGGTAACGACGGGCTTGATCGCCGGTGACGGCTGCGCCCCCGGCGACACCACGCGCCAGACGATCCCCGCCGTGTCATCGCTGACGAGCAGCGCGCCGCCCTTGTCCCACGTGACCCAGGTGGGACGGCCGTGGGTATCGCCGTTGTCCTTGAGGAACCCGGTGAGCACCGGCTGCGGCTTCACGTCCTTCGGATTGCCGTTGGCATCGAAGGGAATGAACACCACGTCGTAGCCCGCCGAGGGACGGCGATTCCAAGACCCATGGCGGGCGATGAAGACGCCGTTCTCATAGCCCTTGCCCATGCGATTGCCGCCATTAGCGAACGTCAGCCCCAGCGCCGAGACATGAGCGCCGAGCGCATATTCGGGCTTGCGGGTATATTCGATCATGTAAGTCTGCATCGGCCACTGGACGCGCTCGTCGAAAGTGTCCTTCCAGTAGACCCACGGCCAGCCGTACTGCGCGCCGACCGGCACATTGGTGAGGTAATCCGGCACGAGATCCGGGCCGAGCATGTCGCGCTCCTGCACCGTCGCCCACATTTCGCCGGTCGAGGGGTTCCAGCCCAGACCGTTGGGATTGCGCATGCCGACCGCGAACTGGCGGCGGCGGGCGGTTTGAACGTCGACCTCCCAGATCATCGCGCGGCCGGTCTCTTCCTCCATGCCGTTTTCGGCGACGTTGCTGGCCGAGCCGACCGCGACGTAGAGATGCTTGCCGTCCTCGCTCAGAAGCAGGTTGCGCATCCAGTGGTTGCCGGCGGGCGGCAGGTCGATCATCGTGCGCAGCGGCCGGCTCTCCATCTTGGTCTGGCCGGGCGTGAAGGCGAATTCCAGCACCTTGTCGTGGTTCGCCACGTAGAGCTTGCCGTCGCGGTAGGCGAGGCCCGAGGGCGAGTGCATGTCATCGCTGCGCAGCGTCGTCTTCAGTTCCGCCTTGCCGTCGCCGTCGGAGTCGCGCAGCAGCACGATGCGGTCGGGCGAAGCTTCTCCGGCGCCGACGCGGTTGAACATCAGGCCCATGACGAAACCGGTGATCCCGCCCGGCTTGTTCCCGGCCGGAGCATTCGTCTCCGAAACCAGCACGTCGCCGTTGGGCAGCGTGAGCATGGTGCGCGGATGATCGAGCCCTTCCGCGAAGCGGGCAACCGTCAGTCCCTGAGCCGCCTTGGGCGCCTCGCCCGCAGCCCAGCCCACCGGCTTGGCGAGCTTGATGCTGGGGATCCACTGCGCCTTGGGCTCGACCAGCTGCGGGTTCTTGCCTGCAGTCGCATCGCTCGGCAGTTCCGAGGTGTTGGAGTTCAGGCCCCAGTACACGAACCCGGCGGCAGCCAGGACGATCACGGCGGAGGCGATGGCGGTCTTCTTGACGATCGGATTCATGCGCCAAGAGATAGAGCCGCACCGGCTGGCCGACAACAAAGACTTGCGCTAAATGCGCGGCATGTACGACTTTGCCGCAGACGCCGATCTCCCCAAGCCCGAACTCTACAGCGCCCTCGCCCGCGCCGCCGATGCGCTGGTGCAGGGAGAACCCGATCCCATCGCCAACATGGCCAATCTGGCGGCGGTGATCTGGCAGTTCGTACCCGACCTCAACTGGGCCGGTTTCTATCGCACGGTGGAGGACGAGCTGGTGCTCGGCCCGTTCATGGGCAAGCCCGCCTGCATCCGCATCCCCTTCGGCCGCGGTGTATGCGGTACGGCGGCAGCGCTCGGCACCACGCAGGTCGTGCCCGACGTCCATGCGTTCCCCGGTCACATCGCCTGCGATGCCGACAGCCGCTCCGAACTCGTGGTGCCGGTACTGCGCGACGGCAAGGTCATCGCGGTGATCGACCTCGACAGCCCCACGCCGGGCCGCTTCGATGACGAGGACGCTGCCGGGATGCAGCTTCTCGCACAGGTCGCCTCCCTAGCCATCTGATCTCTGGCCATCTGAGCCCGCACCAAAACGGGACACCGACAGCACATCCGCGCAAGACGCTTGGTTTTGCGCGGATCACGATGCTAAATTTCGCGTTAACTGACGGGGCTGACTTTCATCGCCCCGCGTTTCTCGCGAAAGGGTGCCCTCGATGCGTCTTCCCCTGCATGCCGTCGTCATCGCGACGCTGTCCTTAGCCGCATCACCGGCGCTCGCCCATGATGGCCCGCACGGCGATTCCGAAGCCCGTCCCTACGGTTATGATCAGGGCTATGACGGGCGCGGCTACGATCCACGCGAAGCCTGGCTCGCGGATTGCCGTCAGCGCCTGTCCTCGCGCGATTCCGGCGTCGGTGGCGCGGTCATCGGCGGCTTGGTCGGAGGCGTTGCGGGCAACCGCATCGCCGGGCGGGGCAATCGCACTGTTGGCACCGTAGCAGGCGCAGCCGTAGGCGCCGTCGCCGGAGCCGCCATCGACAAGGCCGAGGATCGCGGCCGCAACCGCGACGAGTGCGAAGCCTATCTCGACGACTATTATGCCCACTACGAGCGTGGCGGCGTTTACCCCGGTTACGCGCCGCAGGGCTATTACCCCGCCTACGGCTACCCGGCGCAGGGTTGCTGCATGGGCCAGCCCATGATGATGGTCCCGGTCGCCCAGCCCAAGCCGAACTGCACCGAGACCGTCGAATACGTCTACGAGGACGTGCCGGTCCGCCCTGCCCGCCGCGTCATCCCCCGCCGCAGCAAGGTGGTCCCGGACAAGCGCGTGAAGATCGTCCCCGACAAGCGGGTGCCGATCAAGTAAATCGGCCGTGCCGAAACGAAGGAACCCAGGACGGCCTAAGCTGCCCTGGGTTCCTTCGTTTTACGCGCAATGACGAAAGTTCAGATCGCGCCGCCGGTCAGGCGCTGGCAGATCAGATCGAGCTGATCGAGCGTCGCGTAGCGGATCGTCACGGTGCCGGTCGAAGGGTCGGCATCGGCGCTGATCTTCACCGGCAGGCCGAGGAATTCCTCGAGGTGGTTCTGCACCGCCGCGATGTCCGCATCCTCCGAACCACTGCGCGCCGCGCGTGCCGAGCGGCGGGGCGCCACGTCGCCGCGCTGCTTCTTGCGCACCAGCTTTTCCACGTCGCGCACCGACATCTGCTTGGAGACGGCAGCCACTGCAATGTCCTCGGCCTCGTCGCAGCCGATCAGGGCGCGGGCATGGCCCATCGACAAGTCGCCCTTCTCGACCAGCAGGATCACGCCGTCGGGCAGAGCGAGCAGGCGCTGGAAATTGGCGACATGGCTGCGGCTCTTGTCGACCATGCGGGCGATCTCCGCCTGAGTCATGCCCTCCAGTTCGGCAAGGCGGTTGTAGGCCCGCGCCTCTTCGATCGGATTGAGGTCCTCGCGCTGGAGGTTCTCGATCAGCGCCAGCGCCATGACCTCGCGGTCGGACAGTTCACGGACCAGCGCCGGAATCTCGTGAAGCTGCGCCTTCTGCGCCGCACGCCAGCGCCGCTCACCGGCGACCAGCTGGTAACGGCCATTATCGAGCGGGCGCACGATGATGGGCTGGATCACCCCGCGCTGCGCGATCGACGCAGCGAGTTCCTCCAGCGCCGATTCCTCGAAATAGCGACGCGGCTGATGCGGATCGGGCTTGATGTCGGAGATCGACAGCACCGCCAGGCCACCGCGCGTAGGCGCGACCGTGCCGCCCTCGCCCGTCGCCGGGACCGGCTCCTCGCGTCGGCTTTCGCCCAGCAGCGCGCCGAGGCCACGGCCAAGACCCTTGGGCTTCTGCCCGCCCGCCTTGGGCTGGGGTACGCTGAAGCGCACGATGGAGTCGTCGTTCATGCCGCTTTCCTCTTTTCGGGCAATCGGGTGATCAGCTCGCGCGCGAGCGCCATGTAGGCGCGGCTGCCGGCGCAGGCGTGATCGTAGATGAGCGCCGGAACCCCATGGCTCGGCGCTTCGGAGAGGCGCACGTTGCGCGGAATGACGGTCTCGAACACCAGCTTGCCCAGCACGGAGCGCACGTCGTCTGAGACCTGTTCAGTCAGACGATTGCGGCGGTCGTACATGGTCAGCGCGATGCCGATGATGCCGAGATCGGGGTTGAAGCGCTGCTGCACCCGCTCCACCGTTTGCAACAATTGGCTAAGCCCCTCGAGCGCGAAGAACTCGCACTGCAGCGGCACCAGCAGGGTATCGGCGGCATTGAGCGCGTTGAGCGTCAGCAGGCCCAGCGAAGGCGGGCAGTCGATCAGGCAGACGTCGTAGCCGAGGTCCGGGGTCAGCGTGCGCTGCAGGCGATGCGCGCGGTCGTCGGCGCTGACCAGTTCGACCTCGGCCCCGGACAAGTCCACCGTCGCGGGCAGCAGATCGAGATTCGGAATCCGCGTCGGCATGACGCACTGCGACACCGGCACCTTGTCGACGAGCACGTCGTAGGACGACGCTCCGCGTTCCGAGGCCCCGACCCCGATTCCCGTGGATGCGTTGCCCTGCGGGTCGATGTCGATCAGGAGTGTCTTCCACCCGGTAGCGGCAAGCGCGGTCGCGACATTGATTGCCGTCGTCGTCTTTCCGACGCCGCCTTTCTGGTTGGCGATGGCAATGCGAATCACCCGATCTTACCCTTCCCGTCGGCAAGGGTGCCGACAATGATGCCCGCCTGCGGGTCCGTCAGGGACTGTTCCACGTGGAACACATGCCGCCACTTGCGAAGGTCCTGCAATTCTTGTCCGGCAGACCGCCCTTTGGGCAACAGGAACACGGTGTCACTTGTGGAAAATCGCGCGGATAACGTCAGCAATTTGTCGAGAGGCGCAAAAGCACGCGCGGAGATGACGGCTGCCTGACGACTTTCGACCAGTTCGAGGCGTTGTCCGGCAATCGAGGCACGAGTCAGTCCCATCGCGATTCGCGCGCGATCGAGCCATTCGATTCGCCGCGCGCGCGATTCGACCATCACGACTTCGCATTCAGGCCGAAGCGCCGCGATCACCAGTCCGGGGAATCCTGCGCCGGTGCCGAGGTCCATCCAGGGCGTCGATGTTTCACGTGGAACATGCGGCAGCAACTGCGCGCTATCGACAATATGCCTCAGCCAGACCTGATCTAGACTGGTGGCCGATACGAGGTTCTGACGCTGGTTCTCTTCCGCCAGCATGGCGACGAGCAGTTCCAGTCGCTCCATTGCCATCGCATCGCATTCGGGCAGCGCACGCAGCCATTCGCGCGCCTCATCTTCGGTCGTGATCACGCGGCCTCCCTGCGGGCATGGACAAGCAGCGCCGCCAGCGCCGCCGGAGTGATTCCCGGAATCCGCCCTGCTGCCGCCAGGGTCGCGGGACGCGCCCTGGTCAGCCGCTCAACCATCTCGCGGGAGAGGCCAGCGATCCGGTCATAAGGAAAATCGTCGCCAAGGCTCAGCGCTTCGCTGGCGCGCAGATCACGCAGTTCGCGCTCCTGCCGTTCGAGGTAAGGCGCATAAGCCGCGTCCTCGGCCATCTCCTCGACGAGATCGGCGTCGGCGCGAAGGGCGGGATCGATCCACGGCGACAGTCCCGCAATATCGACGCCGCCAAAGCGCAACCAATCGCGCAGCGGCAGACGCCCGGCATCGGAGCGAACCGGCAGTCCCGCCGCCGCAAGTTCAGTCGAGGCCAAGGGCGCATCGAACGCCTGGCACAGAGCCGCCCTCGCCTCCTCGCGGCGAGCGAACCAGTCCCGGCGCGCAGCGGTCACGGCCCCGGCCTCGATTGCCAAAGGCGTCAGACGGGTCGTCGTATTGTTGGCGCGCAGACGCAGGCGATACTCCGCGCGCGCGGTCAGCATGCGGTAAGGCTCGCTGACGCCGTGCAGCGTAAGGTCGTCGACCATCACGGCCATGTAGCTGTTCGCCCGGTCGAGCGCAGGCGCATCGCGGCCGAGCACAGAAGCCGCAGCATGAAGCCCGGCGACCAGACCCTGCGCTGCCGCTTCCTCGTATCCGGTCGTGCCATTGATCTGGCCCGCGCAATAGAGCCCGGGAATCTCGCGCAGTTCCAGACTGGTCCGCAGCGCGCGCGGATCGATGTGGTCGTACTCCACCGCATAGCCCGGCACGACCATTTCCACCGTCTCCAGCCCGTCCATTGTGCGCAGCATTTCCAGCTGCACATCGGCAGGAAGAGAGGTGCTGATGCCATTGGGATAGACGAGGTGCGTCGTCAGCCCCTCGGGCTCCAGAAATATCTGATGCCCGTCGCGGTCGGCGAAGCGGTGGATCTTGTCTTCGATCGAGGGACAGTAGCGCGGCCCCTGCGCCCCGATCGCGCCGGAGAACAGAGGGGACCGATGGAGGTTCGCGCGGATCACGTCATGGCTGCGCGGGTTGGTCCGGGTGATCGCGCAGAACACCTGCGGCACCGCGCGCCGCTGCTCCATCGGCGACATGGTCCAGGCCTCGCCGTCCGAAGGCTGCTCGCCCAGACGTGACCAGTCGATGGTGCGCCCGTCGAGCCGGGGCGGCGTGCCGGTCTTGAGCCGCGCCATCGGCAGCGCCGCATCGCGCATCTGCGCGGCGAGCCGCTGCGCCGATGCCTCGCCGATGCGGCCTCCGACCAGACGCTCCTCACCCCGGAACAGCGTGCCGCCGAGGAACGTGCCGGTGCACAGGATCGTCGCGGGCGCACCCAGCCGGGTGCCGTCGGCAAGATCGACACCGACCGTGCGGCCGCCTTCGAGCACCAGCGCAGACGCTTCACCAGCGACGAGCGTGAGATCGCCCTGCTCCTTGAGCAGCCGCTGGATCGCCGCCTTGAACAGTACGCGATCCGCCTGCACGCGCGGGCCCTGAACCGCACTGCCCTTCGACCGGTTGAGCATGCGATAGTGAATCGCCGCTGCGTCCGCCGCTCGCGCGATCAGTCCGTCGAAGGCATCGACCTCGCGCACGAGATGGCCCTTGCCCAGTCCGCCGATCGCCGGGTTGCAGCTCATCGCCCCGACCGCGTCGAGGTCGAAGCTGACGAGCGCCACGCGCGCGCCCATGCGGGCGGCCACTGCCGCCGCCTCACAGCCGGCATGGCCGCCGCCGATCACGATAACATCGAAGGAGTGCATGACGTCGCCTTACCGCGTCACGGATTTCACGTCAAAGCACCTCGGCATGTTCCACGTGGAACATCGCTCATTTTCCAATGCAGAAGCGGCCGAACAGAGCGTCGAGCATGTCCTCGGTCGTCGCCCGACCGACGAGCCCGTCGAACGCCACGCGCGCGCGGCGCAGGCACTCCGCCACCAGCAAGGGGTCGGTCTCATGACGTGTCGCACGCAAGGCCAGTTCGGCATCGGTCAGGAACGCATGCTGCCGCGCATTGAGGGCCGCATCACCGGGTCGCGGCATCGCGCGCCGCGCAGTCTCGATAAGGTCATCGCGAAGGGCATCGAGGCCCTCTCCGGTCACCGCTGAAATCGCATGGCGCGCCGCCGGGTTCGGCCGAGCCGAGGGTGTGTCGATCTGCGGGGTCACTTCCCACGCCGCGTCAGGCCCCTCCCCCGCCGCTCCAAGCCACAGCACGAGGTCGGCACGGTCCAGCGCCGCACGGGCGCGATCGATACCGATCGCCTCGATCACATCGTCCGTGTCGTCGCGCAGACCGGCAGTGTCGGCGAAGACGAACGGCACGCCGCCGATGGCGACGGCGCGCGTCAGGACGTCACGGGTGGTTCCGGCCAGTGGCGCGGTGATCGCCGCCTCGTCCTCTACCAGCGCATTGAACAAGGTGCTCTTGCCTGCGTTTGGCGGGCCGGCCAGCACCACGCGAAAGCCTTCGCGCAGAGTTTCCGCGCGAGGACGCGAGAGCCAGTCGGACACTTCGGTCGCCAGGGCGTTGATGCGAGCGATGAAGTCGGCAGGGAGGTCCGCGACATCGTCTTCATCCCCGAAATCGAGAACCGCCTCCACCGACGCCGATGCGGTGAGCACTCGCATGCGCCAGTCATCCACCTGCCGGGACAAGGCCCCGCCCGCCATGGCGATGGCGCTGCGCCGCTGCAGTTCGGTCTCAGCCGAGAGCAGGTCGGCCAGCCCTTCGGCCTCGGCAAGATCGATGCGGCCGTTGGCGAAGGCACGGCGGGTGAATTCCCCGGGAACCGCGCGCCGCAGACCGGGGCAAGCGGCAAGCGCATTCTCCACGGCAGCGACGACGGCCTTGCCGCCATGCAGATGCAGTTCGGCCAGGTCTTCCCCGGTCGCGGTATTCGGACCCGGGAACCACAGGACCAGCGCATGATCCAACACTGTTCCACGTGAAACACGCAAGGCGCGGTAGCTAGCGCGGCGCGGTATCGGAGTGCTTCCGGACAGGCAGGACAGCGCCTCGCCGGCTCTCGGTCCGCTTATCCGGATTACGGCGATGGCGGCAGGCGGAGAGCCGCTGGAAAGCGCGAAGATCGTATCGTCCATATGCCCGCCCTCCCCTAGCAGGGAGGCGAAGCGGACGCTACTCGCCCTTCTTGGGCTTGGCGCCGCTCATCGCCATGGCCACGCCGTTTTCGAGGAACTGCTGAAACAGCTTCAGCCCCATCTGCCCCATCGGCGCGACCTGCTTGGCCAGCTCGTTCATCTGGTCGAAGTTGGTGGTGCCCTGCATCGCGTTGGTCAGCGCATCGACGTAAGCCTCGTTCGCACGGGTGACGTCGGGCAGGCCGAGGAAACGGCGCGCCTCTTCAGGGGAGCATTCGACCTCGACATTGACCTTCATCGCTCGGCTCCCGCTGAATTATCGCAGCATGACTGACACATGCGCTTGGCAAAGTCCAATCCAAGTGCCTTACTCGCCGCAAAGCGAACAGGAGAACAGACATGGCCACGAACACCGAGATTCCCACCCTCGACGGTGACGGCACCTTCCCTGCTTACGTCGCCGCTCCCGAAGGCACGCCGCGCGGCGCGATCATCGTGCAGCAGGAAATCTTCGGCGTGGACGAAGGCATCCGCCGCAAAGCCGACCAGTGGGCCGCGAAAGGGTATCTCGCAGTCGCCCCTGACACGTTCTGGCGGCAGAAGCCGGGCATCGAGCTGAGCCCTTACGTAGAGGCGGAAATGCAGGCCGCGCTGGGCCATATGATGAGCCACGACTTCGACCTCGGCATGCGGGATATCGAAGCCGCGATCCACTGGATCCGCCGCGAGAAGCAGGTCGAGAAAGTCGGCTTCGTCGGCTTCTGCATGGGCGGCAAGATCGCTTACATGGCCGCCGCGCGGACCGACATCGACGCCTCGGTCGGCTACTACGGCGTGATGATCGACCAGATGCTGAACGAGAAGCACGCGATCGCCCGCCCCCTCATGCTGCATATCCCCACCGCCGACCACTTCGTCAGCCCCGAAGCGCAGAAGGCGATGCACGACGGACTGGACGATCACCCGAAGGTCACGCTGCATGACTACGAAGGGCTCGACCATGGCTTCGCGGCCGAGATAGGTGCGCGCCGCGACGAGGCCGGCGCCGAACTTGCCGACGGTCGCACAGAAGCCTTCTTCGCCGCGCACATCGGCTGAGAGGACGGGACATGACCAGCAGCTATCGCATGATCGTGCGCGCCCACGGTGGCCCGGAAGTCATCGAGCGGGAGGACTTCGCGATCCCGTCGCCTGCTCCCGGCGAAGTGGTAATCGAGACCGAAGCGGTCGGGCTCAATTTCATCGATACCTACTATCGCAAGGGCCTCTACCCCGATGCCCTGCCGATCAGCCTCGGCTCCGAGAGCGTCGGGCGGATTGTCGCAGTGGGCGAAGGCGTCGCCGACCTCGCGGTGGGCGAGCGCGTCGGCACGACGCAGAACGGCGGAGCCTACGCCACGCATCGCGCGATCCCAGCCGCCAAGGCCATGCGCATCCCTGAAGGCGTCGCACCCGAAATCGCCGCCGCCGTGATGCTCAAGGGGCTGACCTCCTGCTATCTGGCCGAAGACACCTTCCCCGCGAAGGCCGGTGACGTCGCGCTCGTGCATTCCGCGGCAGGGGGCGTGGGCTCTCTGCTGGTGCCCTGGCTGCTCGACAAGGGCGTGACGGTGATTGCACACTCGGGCAGCGCCGAGAAAGCCGCGCAAGTGCCGGGAGAACACTCGCTGCACTGCCCCTTTGCCGAACTGCCCGAGGCGGTACGGGACATCTCCGGCGGGGCCATGTGCAACGTCGTCTACGACGGCGTCGGCGCCGCAACCTGGGAGGCGTCGCTCGCCTCGCTGCGCAAGCGTGGGATGATGGTCAGCTATGGCAATGCGTCTGGCACGGTGCCGCCGATCGCATTGCTCGATTTGATGCGAGGGGGATCGCTCTACGTCACCCGGCCGACGCTGGCGGACCATGTAGCGACGCCCGAACTGCTGGCGGCGAGCGGGAAGAAGCTGTTCGATCGGATTGCTTCGGGAGTGCTGAAGCCGAAGATCGGGCAGACCTTCGCTCTGAAGGACGCAGCGGATGCGCATAGGGCTCTGGAGAGTCGGTCGACGACGGGATCTACGATCCTGGTTCCGTAGAAGCAGGCAGGATAAATCTGGGGCCACTGCCCCAGATTTATCTCTCAATCTCAAAAAAGCGTGATAATTCCAAGGGTTGGATCAGTCCATCCCTCATAGATCATCTTGACCGCGACATAGAGGATCACGACAAGCCCGACCCATCCGATCCAGCGATACCGCTCGATGTACCGCGCAATGAAATTCGCGGCGAGGCCCATCATCGCCACCGCAACGATCAGGCCGACGATGAGGATACCGGGATGCTCCCGCGCGGCACCGGCCACGCCGAGCACGTTGTCGATCGACATCGACACGTCCGCCACCGCCACCGAAATGGCGGCTGAAGCGAAGCTTTTGGAAGGCGCGAGACCGGAGCGTTCGTCGCCCTCGATCTCGGGCGAGCCGACGGAATGCTCGCCCACCGGGCTATGGTGCAGTTCGCGGTACATCTTCCACGCGACCCACAGCAGCAACAGGCCGCCGGCGAAGACGAGGCCGACTATGCCCAGCAGCCAGGTCACCACCAGCGCGAAGCCGATGCGCAGGACCAGCGCGGCGAGGACACCGATGGCGATGACCTTCTTGCGCTGGTCTGCCGGGAGCCCCGCCGCCAGTGCGCCGACGACGATCGCGTTGTCGCCCGCAAGGACGACGTCGATCATCAGCACCTGGAGGAACGCGGAAAGTGCCGCCGGGGTGCCGATGTTCGCAAAGTCGGTGACGATGTGGTGCCAGATCTCCGCCGGGCTCTGGATACCCCCTGCCGCTTGGGGTGCTGCGGCAAGGATCGTCAGGATATCCAACATCGTCTCCCCGGGCGCTTACTGGTTCATCGTGGCGAAGAAGTCCTCGTTGGTCTTGGAGTCCTTCATCTTGTCCAGCAGGAACTCCATCGCATCGATGGTGCCCATCTGCATGAGAATGCGGCGCAGCACCCACATCTTGGTGAGCTGATCCTTCGCCACGAGCAGTTCTTCCTTGCGGGTGCCGGACTTGCCGACGTCGAGCGCCGGGAAGATGCGCTTGTCGGCCACCTTGCGGTCGAGGACGATTTCCGAGTTACCGGTGCCCTTGAACTCTTCGAAGATGACTTCGTCCATGCGGCTGCCGGTGTCGATCAGCGCGGTGGCGATGATGGAGAGCGAGCCGCCCTCCTCGATGTTGCGCGCGGCGCCGAAGAAGCGCTTGGGGCGCTGCAGGGCGTTCGCGTCGACACCGCCGGTCAACACCTTGCCCGAGCTGGGCACCACGGTGTTGTAGGCGCGGCCGAGACGAGTGATCGAGTCCAGCAGGATGACCACGTCGCGCTTGTGCTCGACGAGGCGCTTGGCCTTCTCGATCACCATTTCGGCGACCTGGACGTGGCGCTGCGCGGGTTCGTCGAAGGTGGAGGAGATGACCTCGCCCTTCACGCTGCGCTGCATGTCGGTGACTTCCTCGGGGCGCTCGTCGACGAGCAGGACGAGGAGGAACACCTCGGGGTGGTTGTCGGTGATGGCCTTGGCCATGTTCTGCAGCAGCACGGTCTTGCCCGTGCGCGGCGGCGCCACGATCAGCGCGCGCTGGCCCTTGCCCTGCGGCGAGACGAGGTCGATCACGCGGGCCGACTTGTCCTTGACCGTGGGGTCGAGGGAGTCGAGGCGGAGGCGCTCGTTCGGATAGAGCGGCGTCAGGTTGTCGAAGTTGACGCGGTGGCGCACCGCGTCGGGATCGTCGAAGTTGACGCTCATCAGCTTGGTGATGGCGAAGTAGCGCTCGCCCTCCTTGGGGGCACGGATTTCGCCTTCGACGGTATCGCCGGTGCGCAGGCCCCATTTACGGACCTGGTTCGGCGAGACGTAGATGTCGTCGGGGCCGGCGAGGTAGTTCGCCTCGGCATTGCGCAGGAAGCCGAAACCGTCGGTCAGCACTTCGATGGTGCCCTGTCCGATGATTTCCTCACCGTCTTCGGCCACTTCCTTGAGGATGGCGAAGATCAGGTCCTGGCGGCGCAGCGTGGAGGCGCTTTCGACGCCCAGTTCCTCTGCCATTTCGACCAGCTCGGCCGATGACTTCTTCTTGAGTTCTTTGAGATGCATTTTCGTGAATTCCAGATGGATTTGTAGTGTCGGCCGGCGGGATCGATGGGCTTGGGGAAAGCAGATCCAGGCAGGAGACAAAGGCTCGCGCCCTGTTGCCGGAACGCCGCTCAGATACGCATTCGCGGCGGCTCGGTCAACGAGTCAATCCGCAGGGCGGCAGGCCGGTGGGGTGAATCGAAATCGAGGCGCGAAAGCCCACCCCCAACCCCTCCCGCAAGCAGGAGGGGAGCGAGACTTGCTGAGCCGAAGGCGAAGCTAGTCGCAGCGGGGTGGGCCTAGCGAGCGCCCTCGTACTTGTCCTTCCACGCCTCGAACTGCCCTGCGAGCGGGTCCAGCTGGGCATGACAGCGCGCCTTGTCGGCCTGATAGGTCTGTGCCCCGTACCCCGGCGCCTCGAGGATCGCGTCCAGCGCGGCAGCGATGTCCAGTTGCGGGGAACGCGCCTGAATCCGGCCGAAGTAGTACAGCGCGCCGCCGTCCACTTTCGTCCGCAAGTCCCCCTGCACCTTCCCGGCCGCAACCGAGAGATAGGCCAGACAGTGAAGATCGTCCTGCTCCGCCTGCGGCAGCGCGGACAGGGACAACGCGGCGGCAAGCAGGGAAACGATCATCACTTCACTCCGTTCAGAACGGCTTCACGACCACCAGAATGACGATCACCACCGCCGCCAGGCCCGGAACCTCATTCAGGAGGCGCAGCTTCTTGCCGGTCAGCGGCCGCTCACCGCGCGCCAGCTTCTTCGCATAACCGACCAGCCAGCCGTGATAGCCCGAGAGAGCCACCACGAAGAGCAACTTGGCATGGAGCCACCCTTGGTCGAACGCACCGATCGAAAGCGCTGTAAGCACCCCCAGAACCCACGTGAGCACCATCGAGGGCGTCAGGATGATCGACCGCAGCTTCGCCTCGCGATCGACCCAGCGCGCTTCCTCCGCCGAGCCGGGATCGCTCTCCTGGTGATAGACGAAATAGCGCGGCAGCATGAACAGCCCCGCCATCCAGAAGATCACGAAGATGACGTGCCCGGCCTTGAGCCAGGGATAGAGACTTGCGAGAATTGCCATGGTGGAAGCCCTTTAGCGCGTCGTCATGCCAGTCTCAACCGAGACTCAACGCTCCCAGCTGCGAACGATCGCCAGCAACTGCTCGACATTCGCGATCGGGGTGAACTGGCCGATACCGTGGCCGAGGTTGAACACGTGGGGACGGTCCGCGAATGCGTCAAGCACCGCGCGGGCCTGCCGGTCGAGGTCCTCGCCGCCCGCCAGCAGGAGCAGCGGATCGAGATTGCCCTGCACCGGCAGCCCTTGGGGAAGTTCGCGCGCGGCCCAGATCGGGTCGATGGTCTCGTCGATTCCGACCGCGTCGACTCCGGTTTCGCGGGCATAGGCGGGAAGTTTCTCGCCCGAGCCCTTCGGGAAGCCGATGATCGGAGTCTCGGGGTGACGCGCCTTCACGGCAGCGGTGATCGCGGCATTGGGGGCGATCACCCAGCGCTCGAACTGCGCGGGCGAGAGACTGCCTGCCCATGAATCGAACAGCTGCACCGCTTCGGCGCCGGCCTCGATCTGGCCGCACAGGTATTCCACGGTCACCTGAATCACCGCATCGATGATTGCTCCGAAGGCGCCCGGATCGCGATAGGCCATGGCGCGGGTGTCGTGCTGGTCGCGACTCCCCTCGCCTGCCACCATGTAGGTCGCGACGGTCCAGGGCGAACCGGCGAAACCGAGCATCGTCTTGTCGTCATCAAGCTGGGCGCGAACCTTCCGCACGGTCTCGTAGATCGGCGAAAGACGCTCAGGCACCTGAGTCAGCCCCTCCAGCGCATTGTCCACAAGCCGGGGAGTCAGTTTCGGCCCCTCTCCGGCGAGGAACTGGAGGTCCTGCCCCATCGCGTAAGGCACGATGAGAATGTCGGAGAACAGGATGGCGCCATCGAAGCCGAAACGGCGGATCGGTTGCAGGGTGATCTCGGCGGCGGC
>NZ_ALVC01000371.1:0-3350 GCF_000293195.2 Sphingomonas sp. LH128 | reverse complement strand
ATCGACCATGCGGCGGGCGTCAGGCTGGCCTCCGCACCGCCCACGGCGGCGCGAGCGAAGAACAGCTGCCAGTATCCGCGCGCGAGGCCGCACAGGCCGGTGCCCAGGCTCCACAGGCCGATGCCGCCGATTAGGAGGCGGCGCCTGCTGCCGGTATCCGCCAGTCTCCCGAACAGCGGGCTGAACAGGATATACGCGGTCGTGAACGCCAGCCCCTGCAACAGGCTGAGCCGCGTGTCGGACAGCCCGAAGTCCGCCTTCAAGGGCGCCACCAGCAGGTTGAGCACCTGTCGATCGATAAAGCTGACGGTATAGGCCAGCGTGAGCACGAAGATCAGATACCACGCGGCCGCACTCGGCGCGGACTCGGTATCGACCGGGAGCGGTGCTGCCTGCTCCCCGGGTTCGGCCAGGGCGATCGCTACGCCGCTCATGCCCCCGCTCATGACCCTATCCATTCTTCGATCATCGGCCGGATCGGCTCGCCCACGAGTTCCAGCACCGGGCCGTCGCCGCGCGCCATATAGGCCATCTGGCCGTAGCGATGCTTGGGGGACGCGCCTGCCGCGATAAGGCGCCAGCCCTCCGCCAGCAGCGCTTCCACCTCCGCGCCGACATCGTCCACCCAGGCCCCGACATGCGCGGGCGAAACCGCGCGCAAGGCCTCGTAGGCGCCACCGGGCACCATCTGGATCAGTTCGATATGGATCGGCCCCTGCCGCGAATAAGTGACGGTAAGATGCGCCTCGGACCAGCCCGCATCAGGCAACCAGACCCGCAAAGGATCGAACTTGCGGACAGGACACCAATTTACTCCAAGTCCACGCCCCAATTCGTCCATTGATCTATGGATATCTTCGACTATCAATCCATGATGATGCAGTTTTTCGAAAGATTTCAATTTATCCTCATCCCATATTATCGATCAGCTTATATGCTACCGTGATTCGAAAAGCGGAAAACACCACCTGAAATTGGCGGATGACTTTGGGAGAATAACGCAATGACCGGACTGATCGTGGAACACCGCGGCGCCGTGTGCCTGCTGACGATCAACCGCGAGGACGCGCGAAACGCGCTCGACGCGGCAACCTCGCGGGCGATGGACGAGGCGATCTCGGCGGCCGAGGCGGACCCGGCGGTCGGCGCGATCATCGTCACTGGCACCGGCAACCGCGCCTTCTGCGCCGGCATGGACCTCAAGGAAGCTGAGCGCATCGGCGCCGGTCACGGGTTGATCCCCGGCCGCGGCTTCGGCGGCATCACCGAGCGCCGCCGCACCAAGCCGCTGATCGCCGCGATCAACGGCACCGCTGTCGCGGGCGGGTTCGAGATCATGATGGCCTGCGACATGGTCTTCGCCGCCGACCACGCGCTGATGGGCGTGAGCGAAGTGAAGCGCGGCCTCTTCGCCTTCGCGGGCGGCATCCAGCGCCTTGCCGCACAAGTCCCCCGCGCCACGGCGCTGGCGATGATCATGACCGGCGAACTGCTCCCCGCCCGCCGCCTCTACGACCTTGGCGTCGTCACCGAAGTCGTGCCCGGCGACCGCCTGCTGGACCGCGCGCTGGAGGTTACGCAGGCGATGCTGGCGAACAGTTGGCAGGCGATCGCCAACGGGCGCGAACTCTACGAGCTTTCCACCGGCATGGACACCGCACAGGCGCTCGCGGTGGGCAATGCCTGGGGCAAGGCCACGCTCGCCAGCGCCGACAGCCGCGAAGGCATCGCCGCCTATGCACAGAAGCGCGATGCGCAGTTCGGCCAGCGCTGACGCGTCCGCTCGTCGAGATGGTGAAATTACAATCACTGTTGACTGTTTTATCGTGCAGGAGGTAGGATCGCAAGCATCACATCGGCAGAATCAAACATTCATGTCTGTTTTTTGATTCTGCTGCGGCCCACTCCGCCCAACCGGAGTGCAAGGCAAGGGAGAGAAGGCCGATGCTCGATCTGGTCGCAGATCAAAGCCCCGAGAACGATTTCGCGCGGATGGACTACGAGCGGGATCGCAAGGGGCCGCCCGAGGGCTTTCCCAAGCTGCCCGACATTCCCGGCAGCCGCTATACCGACCCCGAATTCCTGCAACTCGAAAAGGAGATGATGTGGGACAAGGCGTGGCTCTATGCGGGCCACACCGATCAGGTGCCAAATCCGGGCTCCTGGTTCCTGACCCGCAATTCGGGCGTGCCGATCATCGTCGCGCGCAACCTACAGGGCGAGGTCAAGGCGTTCTACAACACCTGCCAGCATCGCGGCGCCCCCCTCGTCACCGAGGAATCGGGCGAAGGGCGCGGCTTCGTCTGCGGCTATCACGGCTGGAGCTATACCCTCGACGGCAAGCTGACGGCGGTGCGCGACAAGCGCGACTTCGTCGATTTCGACATGTCCTGCCGCTCGCTGGTACAGGTGCGCTGCGAACTGCTGGGCTCGCTGATCTTCATCAACCGCGATCCCGATGCGCAGCCGCTGATGGAACACATCGGCCCGATGGCGGAGCAGCTGGAGCAGTTCGAGCTTGAGAAGCTGCGCCTCGTCGACAGCCGCAGCTACGAGGTGGACTGCAACGTCAAGGTCCTGCTCGACGCCTTCCTCGAGGTCTACCACATCAAGTCGATCCACGTGAACACGGTGGACCGCTTCCTCGATCACCGCGCGATGATCATCACGCTCTGGCCGAACGGCCACAGCCGCATGGCGACGCCGAACCGGCGCCCCGACTGGGTCGATCCCGGCACCGTGGGCATGCCGGAAATCGCATCGATCACCGAGTTCCCGGCCAAGAACAACGTCAGCTACCAGATCTACCCCAATTTCATCATGCCCCCTGCCCCCACCGGCATCCCGATCCTGCAGTTCTGGCCGATCGGCACGAAGCGCACGCGCGTGGTGTCCAGCTGGCTGGCACCGAACCACGACCCCGAGAACCCGCACCCGCTCTGGCCCACGCGCCTGAGCAACTGGGAGCGTATTCTCTACGAGGACCTGCAATACGCGCCGCAAATCCAGGAATCGCTCGAAAGCCCGGGCTTCAGGGCGATGCCGCTCAACTATCAGGAGCGCCGCATCTACCACTGGCACGAGGAACTCGACCGCCGCATCGGCCTCAACCGGGTGCCGGAACACGCGCGCGTCGAGCAGGTGCTGGGCGACTGGGTACAGCGGGACTGACTTTGCCCCGCTCCCACGCGGGACGAGAAAACAGGATAACGGGAGAACACGCATGGCCGATCTGGCAGGAAAGGTCGCCGTCGTCGTCGGCGCGGCCAACCGGGACAACATGGCGCAAGTGATCGCGCGCCGCCTTGCCGCCGATGGCGCGACGGTGATCGTCGCCGGGCGCAAGGCGG
>NZ_ALVC01000370.1:0-4730 GCF_000293195.2 Sphingomonas sp. LH128 | reverse complement strand
GCGGCGCACTTCGTCCTCGGCGTAGGACATCATGTCCCAGCCCTGGCGGCGGCCGTCTTCCAGCGTGCGGGTGCCCTTCTCGCCGAAGTACACGTCGCCGTTGAGTTCGCGCACGATCAGCAGGTCGATCTTGCCGGCGACTTCCGGGCGCAGGGTGGAGAGGTCTTCGAGGCCCTTGAACACCGTGGCGGGGCGCAGGTTGGCGAACAAGCCCAGTTCCTTGCGCAGGCCCAGCACCGCCTGTTCAGGGCGTAGCGCACGCTCCAGGTGGTCGAGCGAAAAGTCGCCCACTGCGCCGAACAGGATCGCGTCGGAAGACCGCGCGATCTCGAGCGTCGCGGCGGGCAGCGGGTGGCCGTGCTTGCGATAGGCCGCGCCGCCGACGTCGCCCTCGACCAGCTCAAGACCGTCGATCTGCAGCGCTTCGAGCACGCGGACTGCCTCGGCAGTCACTTCGGGACCGATCCCGTCTCCGGCAAATACAGCGATGCGCATAGTCGTTTCCTCAAGCCTCGATCCGAGCCAGCCGCTCGCGCAGCAGGACGCGCGCCGCCATAACGTCTCTTCTGCGATCGGCAAGCGGGTAGCGGGCCAATTCTCGACCAATGGCGTCGAAGGTGGCCAGCAGCGCGGGCCAATCGTGCTCCGGCGGGCGCGCAATTCGCGCGCCGTAGCCCAGTTCGCGCAATGTCAGCACTTCATAGCGCAGCAGCCCCAGCGCCCAGCCGCGCGCGGACGGCGCGACGCAGATCGCCTCCAGCACGCCCGACAGCGCCTCGTAGAGAGCAGGAAACGGCTGGCGCTCGGGCAGGACCGAGGCCGCGAGCGCGGTGACCCAGCCGATCGCGGCGGCGGGCAGCGGCTCGGTGATCCAGGGCGCGCGGCTCTGGAGCAGTTCAAGGCGGGCGAAGGGAAGCTGGGTGTCGGACTTCGAGCGGACGTCCGCCTCGACGGTATTGCCGGGAATCAGGACCGGCCGCAGTTCGCGCCCCCTGCCCCCGGCGACGAAGGCGGCGACGAGGCCGTGGTCGTCGGTCAGCAGGCGCGCAATGACGGCGTTCTCGCCGTGTGGTAGGGCGGCGCAGACAAGGGCGGGGGCGCGAAAGTGCATCGCGCCTTCCTCTGCCGGTTCAATGCGTCAGTTGCAAATTTCCTCGACCTCGGCGCGCGCGTGCTCGGCCTGCTTGTCCTTGGTGATGAGGGGGTTTTCCACACGCCCCATCGTCCAGTTGCGACCGAGGCGGACGGTCTGGTTGGGCGCACACCAGATCTCGCCCGAACCGTCGAGAGCGGTGACCCAGATCAGATTATGCTCCTGCCCGTAGTCGATCATGCCGATGGCATAGCCATCGCCCTTGCCGACGACGTGAAGCGGAATGGTAGGATTGAGCTGCGTGAACATCGCGTGCCTTTCATGGGCTATCGCGATGTTCAACCCTGCGTGCGCGAGAAACGTTCCCGGCGCACATAACGCAAGCTGATCAGTTGGCGCCCAGCTTGGCCTCGAGCGCGTCGAGACGCGCCTTGAGCGATTCCGTTTCTGCACGCGCGGTGGCGGCGAGTTCCTTGACCGCGTCGAATTCCTCGCGGCTGACGAAGTCCATGTCACCCATGAACTCCTTCACGCGCTCACGCGCGGAATCGCGCGCCTCGCGGCCCATGCCCGCAAGAGTGCCGGCGGCACTGTTCAACATCTTGGCGAAGTCGGCGACGAAGGGGTTTTCGCTTTGCATGGGCCCTAAATGGAGCGCGCGAAGGCAAGGCGCAAGGGGTATCAGATGTCGAACCGCTCCACTGCGCTCGAACGCTGCACGCCGTCCATGCCCGGGTTGGCCTGCAGGAACGCGAAGTTGAGATATGTCGCGAAGACCAGCCACAATACGTAAGGCAGCAGCAGCGCCGCCGCGACGGTGCGCACGCGGGCGAAGAGTATCATCGTCACCACCGCCGCCAGCAGGATCGCCGCGATCAGCACCAGCGCCGCGCTCATCCGGTGCATGCCGAAGAACACCGGCGACCACGCCAGGTTCAGCACGAACTGCACCGCGAAGGCCAGCACCGCGATCCCGCGTCCACGCGCGCCGCGCGCCGCGAACACCATCGCCAGAGCCACGCCCATCATCACGTAGAGCACCGACCACACGATCGCGAAAGTCACCGGCGGCGGATAGACGGCGGGCTTCACCAATGCGTCGAACCACGGATTGCCCGGCCCGCTTCCCGCCATTTGTCCGGAGAGGAACCCCAGCAGCAGCACGACGGGAACGCATACCAGCAGCCAGCGCATCAGGCTGGCGCGCAACTGGCCGGGGGAAGCTAACAGGTTCATGCGCGCAAAAGGTCCCGAATCAGGAATTTACCCAAGAATGGCGCGGTTTGTGGTACGCGGCGGGCCATCACGCAATCGTTAGCGAACCCGTCAGTTCCCGCGGTGTGCCGAAACGAGAAACTCCACGTTTCCTTCAGGACCCTTGATCGGGCTTTCGACGATGCCCTGGATCTCCCAGCCGTCGCGCTCCAGCCATTCGCGCACTTCCTCACACACGCGGGCGTGCAGAGCCGGGTCGCGGACCACGCCGCCCTTGCCCACTTCGCCGCGCCCGACCTCGAACTGCGGCTTGATCAGCGCGACCACCCGGCAGCGCGGCGCGGCGAGGCGGAGCGGCACTTCGAGCACTTTGGCGAGGCCGATGAAGCTGGCGTCGCACACCACCCAGTCGCACGGCGCGTCGATCTGCTCCGGGGTGAGGATGCGGGCGCTGGTCTGCTCCAGCACGGTGACGCGCGGATCGGTGCGCAGTTTCCACGCGAGCTGGTTGGTGCCCGAATCGACCGCGAACACCCGCTCCGCGCCATTGGTGAGCAGAACGTCGGTAAAGCCGCCGGTCGAACTGCCGATGTCCATGGCGACCGCACCCTTCGGATCGAGCCCGAAATGTTCGATCGCGTGGGCCAGCTTGATCCCCCCGCGCGAGACCCAGGGATGGTCGCGGCCGCGCACCTCGATGGCTGCGTCGTCCTTCACCGACTGGCCCGGCTTGGCGATCTTGGTCTCGCCCGAGAACACGAGGCCCGCCAGCACCAGCGCCTGCGCGCGGGTACGGCTCTCCGCCAGCCCGCGATCGACCAGCAGCTGGTCGACCCGCACTTTGGCAGGTTTCTTGTCAGGGGAACGGGGGCGAGGCGTGTCGGTCATGGGATGGTATGCACTTGAGATGGGCGGCGCCTCATTCCATACCACGGGCATGAAGGCAAATCCGCGCAGCCGCGCCACCCCTCTTTCCGCCCTGCTTCTTACCGGTCTCGCTGCAACGGCGGCTTTGTCGGGATGCGTACCGCCGCCGCCGAGCACGCCCGCCCCGCGGCCCGGCGCCACGCATGCACCGCAGCCCCGCCCGGCGACTCCGACCGCCCCGCCGCCCTCGCCAATGGCCGCCGACTGGCGCGATGCACCGCAGACGCCGGGCAGCTGGAGCTACGCGGGCAACGGCAGCGCCTCGGGCGCGACGTTCGGGAACGGCCAGTTCATCGTCCAGTGCGACACCGCGCGCACCGTCACCCTCCTGCGCGCCGCAGCGCCCCGGGCAGGAGCGGTGGGCATGTCGATCACCAGTTCCACCGGCGCACGCGCGCTGACCGGCACCGCCACGCCGCGCGGCGTGGTCGTCACCCTGCCCGCCCGCGATTCGGCGCTCGACGCCATGGCGTTCAGTCGCGGCCGCTTCGCCGTATCAGTGACTGGGGAGCCCACGCTCTACCTGCCGAGCTGGACCGAAATCTCGCGTGTGATCGAGGATTGCCGCTGAGGGAGCGCCTTAACGACGGGGCTTCGACAAGCTCAGCCTGAGCGGGATTGAAAGGTCACTTTTGAATCCCGCTCAGGCTGAGCTTGTCGAACGGAGCCAAGCCGCGCGCAACATCAAAAAGGGTGATTTCAGGCCGCACTCCAGAGCCCCCAAAAGCAGCGATTTCAAATCACCGCGCGGCTGGGGATAACTGGCCGGAAGCGAAGATCATGACCTGAAAAAATTAGTTTTCAAGACTTGTTGTGCGCTGCGGAATATACCAGATTTCACTCAAGACAACGGCCTTCGGGATACGCGCCCGGGAGCAGCCGAAGTCCCAGCCGCGAAAGCGGCGCACTATGGCTAAACAGCGCGAAAGGAGGTGATCCGATGTCTCATGGTTCAGCAGAGAGGTCGGCAATTCCCGTCGCGAGGCATTATCGCTGATAAACAAGCGATAAAGGCTTCGCTGGCGGCACTTCCCGGCCGCTGACCATGCGAAGGGCCGTACCGGCAAGCCGGTGCGGCCCTTCTCATTTGTGCGCCCCTCCACCACCGACTGCGTCGGCGGGGGGGGGGGGGGGGGCGCCCCCCCCCGCCGCATCGACGATCAGCGCGGCGATCGGGGCATGGACCAGCGGCGCGTGGATGTCGGTTGTCGTCATCGGCGTCGCCAGCATCGCGTGTCCTGTCCTGCGGGAGACGTGATGCCGAACGAGCTTGAACTTCGTTGCAGCCACGGCCTCCGGGTGGAGCGCCGGAAACCGCGCTGCGGCCCCCGTACCCGACGAGGGGTACACCGGGGCGGTTATCGACCTGCGAAGCCAGACCTAGGGAGCTGTCCCTAGACCCGGCCTGTCGCAACGATTGCAGTGGTTAAATTTGTGTGAGAGCGGCCGCTGTCCATGCGCTCGGGGCCGCGCGCAGCACTTTCGTCATCCCCGC
>NZ_ALVC01000369.1:0-2806 GCF_000293195.2 Sphingomonas sp. LH128 | reverse complement strand
TGGCCGTTTTCTGTCAGGTCATTTCGTGGTTTCCTTACGCTTTTGGTGCTTGCGGCTGCTGGCGAGGCGGAAGCTTTCGCCATTCATCTCGAGAATGTGGACGTGGTGGGTCAGCCGGTCGAGCAGGGCCCCGGTGAGGCGTTCGGAGCCAAACACCCGGTGATACGGCTGAAATCGATGGGCTGATACGGCATGTAAGTGTGACCTGCCCACGCCATCCACTCTTTGGCGGGCGATTTGAAGTTCTTAGGTTGGTGTCGGATCGCGGTCCTTTATGGGTGACGATCCGGGTGGCCCACGGCGGGCGGAGAAATATCCTTCGCTCTGTCACGGACCTGGCCAACGCTCCGCCTGACTCAAAATCGGCGCCGTTGGTCTCAGGATCTGTCCTCCTGCGAGTCGTTGCGCTCGCAGAATCGTTGCGTCGTCATCTCGAGGATGAGGAGAGCGAGCATGGACACCAGCTCTCGGAAAGTGCGGCCAAAGATCCCGATCTGGCCGGACCTCCCGCCAACAAGCCAGCGTCAGCTGGCGGCAGCGATTGCGCAGGCCCTGTGCTCTTTCCCAACCTCCCGCCACGCCGGTGACGCCGATGTTGAGAGACTATGCCGCTGATGAGCGGGTAAGCGCCGCGCAGCAAGCAAAGCTTGCCTATGTCTATGTTCGTCAGTCGAGCGTCGGTCAGATCCGCCATCACCAGGAAAGTACGACGCTTCAATACCGGCTTGTCGATCGCGCGCTTGGCCTTGGTTGGCCACGCGAGCGAGTTGAGATTATCGATGATGATCTGGGAAAATCGGGCGCAGAGGCCCAGCATCGATACGGCTTCCAACGCCTTATCGCGGAGGTCGGGTTGGGGCATGCTGGCCTTGTGCTCAGCTATGACGCATCGCGTCTCGCCCGCAACAACAGTGACTGGCATCAACTGCTCCAGCTCTGCTCGATGTTCAGCGTTCTCATCGCCGACAGCGAAAGGCTGTATGATCCCGGGCTTTATCATGATCGGCTGTTGCTAGGGCTCTCGGGGATCATGAGCGAAGCCGAACTTCACCAGATCCGCATGCGCCTGCACACGGGGGAACGGCAGAAGGCGGCGCGCGGCGAACTGCGTATCCCGCTTCCGGCAGGGTTGATCTATGCGCCCGCCGGCGGGATCATGCTCAACCCCGATGCCCAGATCCAGGAACGCATCAGCCTTGTGTTCGACAGCTTCATGCGACTCGGAAGCGCAAAGGCGGTGGTGCGCTATCTGCGCCGGGCTGATCTTGCTCTGCCGGTCAGGCCGTTGCGGGGCCCCGCGCCTCACGAAATAGACTGGCGTGATGCGACCGATGGACGGGTGCGCAATATCCTCAAGAACCCCGCCTATGCTGGGGCCTACGTCTATGGACGCCGATGTGCTGCGCCTGAAAGGCGAAGCGAAGGGGTTAAGAACCCGACGCGCGCCGTTCCTCGGGAGCAATGGGAGGTCTGCATCCAGAATGCGCATCCCGCGTATATCAGCTGGGAGACACATATGGCGATCAGCGACACGCTTGCGGACAATGTCGGTAACTTCAAGGCCGGGCATCGCGGCATGCCCCGAAAGGGAAAGGCGCTGCTACAGGGAATTGCAATGTGCGGCAGCTGCGGGCGGCGCATGGCCCTCAACTACTCGGGGCCTGACAGCACCCATCCGGTCTATCGGTGCCGGTCCGAGCGAGCGACCTGCACCGGCCAATATTGCCAAGAGGTCCGTGCGCCGCGTGTCGAGGCTGAGGTTGAACGGCAGCTCCTCGCAGCCCTTGCTCCGGACCGGCTCGCAATCACGCTGGCCACACTCGACGCCATCGACGCCGACATCCATGGCCTTGAGCGCCAATGGACATTGAAGCGTGAGCGGGCAGAATACGAATGTGAGCGTGCCCGGCGACAATACGATGCTGTAGAGCCGGAAAACCGTCTCGTTGCGCGTTCTCTCGAAGCCACTTGGGAAAGCAAGCTGCGCGACGTTGAAAAGATCGAGCAGGACTATCGGCGCTGGAAGAAGGACCAGACGACCGCGCTGAGCGCCGACGATCGCGCCCGCATCGCCGCATTCGGCATCGACCTGCCTGATCTTTGGCAAAGGATCGAAAACAGCCAGCGCAAGGCAATGCTTCGCCTCGTGATCGACAAGGTCATCCTCGATCAGCGTCGGGCAAAAGGCATGGTGTGGATCCGCATCGTCTGGCAGACCGGCGCCGCAACCGAACACTGGGTTATGCGAAAGACCCAATCCTACGCCGAGTCCGCTCATGCCGATGTGCTCGAACAGCGCATCCGCGAGTTCAATGGTGCAGGAATGATGGACGCCAGGATTGCCGACGCGCTCAACGCCGAAGGATTGCGCAACAGCTTGGGTGGTATGTTCGACCATAATACGGTCCACCTATTGCGCCGGCGATGGAACATCCCCACGGTCAAGATCAACGGCGTCGAGCACAACCCACTGCGCTGGTCGGATGGTAGCTACTCCATCCAAGGCGCGGCCCTCGCGCTCGGGATTACAGACCAGACGGTGTTCAAATGGCTGAAGCGGGGTAAGCTTCACGGCCGTCAGCTTGCCAAAGGCCAGCCTTGGCAGGTTGACCTGACGGACCGACAGATCGAGGCGCTGACAGCGCCAAAACAATGTATGAGACGTTCGAGGAAAACAGCATCATGAAACGTTCGGCGAGCCAAACACCGATGTCCACTCATCAAAGGGAAGATTGCTGGTGATCAGCGTGCTGCCGCGTTCGTACCGCTGGCTGAGCACCTCAAACAGCAACTCGCTGCCTACGGC
>NZ_ALVC01000368.1:0-1767 GCF_000293195.2 Sphingomonas sp. LH128 | reverse complement strand
TTACTTCATATCCACCAAAACCCACGCCTCCCTGCGGGCTTCAGCGCTTTTCACAGACGACCAGATGGCTGTCTGCCACTCTCGAGCATTGGCGCGCAGGGAAAAGGAAGTGTCCTGCCCGGCTCATCATTCCGCGTCGCCCATCAATCGGATCGTCCGATTTCGCAGCGCGGCATGAAACTGAATCGACGCCGGCGACTTCAGGAGAGGTGTTCATTTCTCGTTCAAGGTCTTCTCATGGTACGCTTGCCGTTTTTCCAAGACCCTGAGTTCGGGCGCGAAGTCGCTGACATCCATTCCATCTTCGAGGCTAGTGGCACAAAACCTCAAAAACAGATGCGCGTGGCACTTGTAGGCAATTTCGCCCCGCGTAAATGCGGTATAGCCACATTCACCACCGACGTATTTGAGAAGCTTTGCGAATTTCATCCGGAAATCGCGTTGGACGTATATCCGCTGGATGATCCGGAAAACCCTCTTGAATATACGGACGTAGCGGACACCATCGCGCGCAGCGATCCGCAGGATTATGCCCGCGTCGCCCGCCGGATCAACGAGTCCGGGGTAGACGCAGTCTGGCTTCAGCACGAGTACGGCATTTTCGGCGGGCGTGACGGCGAGATGGTCATTCAGTTCGTCGATCTGCTGGCCGCACCGTTGGTGCTTACCCTCCACACGGTGCTGGGAGAGCCTTCCGCGCGCCAGGGCCGCATCCTGCGCCATCTCGTGACCCGCGCCTCGCGTATCATGGTGATGTCGCATCACTCGCGCGACTTGCTCGAGAGTGAATACGGCGCACCGCCAGGCATTCTGGAAGTTATCGACCACGGCGCGCCAGACCGGCCATTCGGCCGCCAGGAAGAATTCAAGTCGATGCTGGGCTTGTCAGGCCGCAAGGTGCTCATGACATTCGGACTGCTTGGCCCCGGCAAGGGGCTGGAACACGCGATCCGCTCACTCCCCGCGATAGTGGCACGCCACCCCGAGGCGCTCTACCGCATCGTCGGCGCAACCCACCCGAACCTTGTTGCCGAGGAAGGCGAGGCCTATCGCGACAAGCTCATAGCCTTGGCCGAACATCTCGGTGTCGCCGATTACATCATTTGGGACAACCGCTTCCTCGACACGCCTGAATTACTCGACCAATTGGAAGCGTGTGACATTTACCTCACGCCCTATCCGGGGCTGGAGCAATCCACATCCGGAACTCTGAGCTACGCGGTGGCGCTGGGCAAGGCTGTCATCTCAACGCCCTATGTCCATGCGCGCGAACTGCTTGCGCAGGATGTCGGCCGGCTGATCCGCCCGCGCTCGAGCGAAGCCATTGCCGAAGCCGTCAATGCCCTGCTCGACGCGCCGGAAGCGATGGCCGCCATGCAACGACGGGCTCTGTTGCAAAAATCGTGAAGCTTGAGCATGCTTGGCGGAGATTGGACGGACGGAACGATGACGGATTTCAAGTGGCGCCATTTCCAGGGTGATGTGATCCTGTGGGCGGTGCGCTGGTATTGTCGCTATCCGATCAGCTATCGCGACCTTGAGGAAATGCTGGCGGAACGCGGCATTTCGGTCGACCATACGACGATCTATCGCTGGGTCCAGTGCTACGCCCCGGAGATGGAGAAGCGGCTGCGCTGGTTCTGGCGGCGTGGCTTTGATCCGAGCTGGCGCCTGGATGAAACCTACGTCAAGGTGCGGGGCAAGTGGACCTACCTGTACCGGGCAGTCGACAAGCGGGGCGACACGATCGATTTCTACCTGTCGCCG
>NZ_ALVC01000367.1:0-6893 GCF_000293195.2 Sphingomonas sp. LH128 | reverse complement strand
CGGTGACTGGCGGGGCGGCCGAGCCAGAGCCCGCCGTCCGCCTCGAACTTGGCCGAGGCGAAAAACTCCGCCGACCCTTCGCTCAGCCAGCGCGGCATGGCCGAGACGTTGCTGGAAATCAGGAAGTGGTGGGCATATTCGTGCAGCAACACGATCATCGACCAGGTCACTTGCCCGCTGCCGCTCTGCACGGCGGGCACGATCGCCAGCGAGCCCCCTGCCCTCGGCACGTAGAAACCGCCGACGAACTTGTTGTCGCCGCCGTGAAGCTCACGCACTTCGCGGGTGTTCTTCACGACATAGACGGTGACCCGGTTCGACGGGCTGGGCTTGGCGACTTTGGAGCCCAGCACATAGGCCATCCCCGCGTGATACCGCTCAAGCTGCTGCGCAAAGCGGGTGATGTCCTTGTCGGAATCGTTGGCGTAGATGACGAAGTGTTCGCTCGACGCCTCGGTCCAGGCCGCCTGCGCGGGCGTAACCGAGAGCCACGCCGCCAGCGACGCCATCACAATCCTGAAACGCATCAAGTCCCCCCGAACCCAGTTCGCGGGCAGACTACGCCGATATTGCGGCGTTTCAAGTTACTCTATGGAAATCACGTGGTTACGAAGAAGGGGCCGGTGCGGTTTTCCGCGCCGGCCCCTTCCCCGATCCCGCTTCCTGCGGAAGGTCTTACTTCGCCGAGCTGGCGTCGTCGGTGGTGACCGGCGTGATCTTGATCTCGACACGGCGGTTGAGCGCGCGGCCCTCCGGCGTGTTGTTGTCCGCGACCGGGTAGTTCATGCCCATGCCCTGCGTCTGGATGCGCGAGGACGAGACGCCCCGGCTGATCAGGTAGCGCGCCACCGAATCGGCACGGCGCTTCGACAGGTCCATGTTGTATGCGGCCGAGCCGGTCGAATCGGTGTGGCCGTAGACGTCGACGAGGCTGTTCGGATACTGCACCATCGACTGCGCGACCTTGTCGAGCGAGGTCTGGAACGAGGGGCTGACGACGGTGGAATTCACCGCGAACGTCACGTCCGGCAGGTTCACCAGGATGCCGTCGCCCTGCTGGGTGACGTCGATGCCCGAACCGGCGGTCTGTTCCTTCAGTTCCTTGATCTGCTTGTCCATCTGGTAGCCGACGACGCCGCCAGCGACGCCGCCGATGCCGGCACCGACGATGCGCGCGGTCTTGCCGCCGATGACGCTGCCCAGCAGATAACCAAGGCCCGCGCCGCCGGCACCGCCGATCGCCGTGCGCGAAACCTTGCGCTCACCGGTGTTCGGGTCGGTGACGCAGGCGGAAACCGAAACCAGCGCGAAGACCGCAGCGGCCGAAGTGATCAGGCGCGACTTTTTCATCTCTTGGGTGTCCCTTCCTCTTGATGTGCCCTTATACCGGACATCTGTGCGGTAGTGAACATGAACGGCGAATGGCTTGTGCGCCCTTCAACACACAGCATTACCTACGGTTCCCGGGCCCGCGACAGATTGCCTGACGCATTGCAAAGCGTTGCCATGCGGCGTTTGGCCAACACGGGTTCTTCGCGCGGCGCACAATCTCTGCTAGCGGTGGAAGCACTGTGACACCCTTTCCCTGGACCGACGTCCTCATCATCATCGGGCTGATTCTGTTGAACGGCCTGTTCTCGATGTCCGAACTGGCCATCGTCTCCGCGCGCACGCCGCGCCTCAAGATGTCCGCCGACAAGGGCAGCCGGGCAGCCCTGACCGCGATGGAACTGGCAGCCGACCCGGGCCGCTTCCTCTCCACCGTGCAGATCGGCATCACCCTGATCGGCATCATCGCGGGCGCTTATTCGGGCGCGAGTCTCGGCCAGCCGGTCGGCGATCGCCTCGCCACGCTCGGCGTGCCGGTTCGTTTCGCAGGCGAGCTGGGTTTCGCGCTGGTGATCATTGCCACGACATACGCCAGCGTCGTCGTCGGCGAACTGGTGCCCAAGCAACTGGCCCTGCGCATGGCCGAGCCGGTTGCGCTGGTCATGGCCCGCCCGATGAGCATCCTGGCGACGGCGATGGGCCCGTTCGTCTGGCTGCTCGACAAGTCCTCGGGCCTGATCCTGCGCCTGTTCTCGATCCGCAGCGGCGATACCGAGCGTCTCACCGCCGAGGAACTCCACATGATCTTCGCCGAGGCCACCCGCACCGGCGTTATCGAGGAGGAGGAGCGCGCGATGATGACCGGCGTGATGCGTCTCGCCGAGCGTCCCGTCCGCGAACTGATGACCCCGCGCAACCAGATCGACTGGATCGACGCCGACGCCGACGAGACCCAGCTGCGCGCCAAGATCGCCGCCTCGCCGCACTCGCTGCTGCCGGTGGTGGCGGGCGAAGGCGCACCAGACAACGTGGTCGGCATCCTCAAGGTCAAGGAAGTGCTCGCCGCGCTGGTCGAGGGCCGGACGGTCGAGGTCCGCGCGATGATGCGCAAGGCCGAGGTCATCCCCGACCAGCTCGACGCCATGGATGCCCTGCGCAAGCTGCAGACCGCCGAAGTGTCGATGGCTGTGGTCCACGACGAATACGGCCACCTCGAAGGCGTGGTGACCCCCTCCGACGTTCTCGCGGCGCTGGCGGGCAACTTCGTCTCGCATCAGGACGAGGGCGACGAGCCCATGGTGACCGAGCGCGAGGACGGATCACTGCTGGTCTCGGGCGCGATGCCCGCAGATTCGCTGGCGGATCGCCTTGGTATCACGCTGCCCGAGGACCGTGATTTCGCGACCCTCGCGGGACTCGTACTCCACGTACTGCGCAAGGTCCCGCGCGAGGGCGAGCACTTCACCGATCAGGGCTGGCGTTTCGAAGTCATCGACATGGACGGGCTCAAGATCGACAAGCTCCTCGTCAGCAGCATCGAGGATGAGGACGACGGCGTCACCGGCGACGGCTGAAACCTGCAGCCGGGCTAAGCCATGATTGAGAGGGCATGCGGGGCGACCCGAGTGCCCTTTTCCATGCGCAGGAAGAACTGGGCGGACATCGCAAAGATCAACCGCCCACGGCAGTCTGCGCGTCACGCCCGTCGCCTTCCGGCGCGGCGAGGATCGCGCGGGTCAGCTGACCCTTGGCGACCGTGTAGGTCTGCGGATCCCCCACCGTCGAGCGGATGGACGGCTCGGCGGTGCCGGCCAGGCTGAGCGCCGACTTCTCGATGTCGCTGCGGGCCTGCGGGCCGCCGAACAGCGCATCGAGCGTCTGCTGCTGCACCGAATCGTCGGTCGGGCGAGGCTGGCCCTGCTTCGGCGGGCTCAGCGAGAAGTCGGGCGGCACCACCAGCGGGGTCTGGCGCTGCACGGCGAACTCGTCGGGGCGAGCACGGTTGAACAGGCCGGTGCTGCCGCAAGCGGACAGCATGACCGCGCCCGTCGCGACGAGGAGGAGGGCAGCGGTTTTCTTCATGCGCATCAAATTCAACTCGCGTTTAATCTGCAATCGGGGCGGGTTGCGCCTCTGTCTCGGGCTTGTCGCGCGAAAACAGGGAACGGGCAAGGATAATCAGGACGCCGATGGTGATGGCGGCGTCCGCAAGATTGAAGATCAGGAAGGGCCGCCATGCTCCGAAATGCAGGTCGGCATAGTCGATGACATAGCCGACGCCGAAACGGTCGCGGATGTTTCCGGCCGCCCCGCCCAGCACCATGCCGAGCGCCGCGATCTCCGGCAGCTTGCGCTCGCGCAGCAGCCAGACGAACACGAAGGCCGCGATCGCGCCGGTCATGGCGACCAGCGCCCAGCGGCCCTCGGGCGAACCCGCAGTGAACAGGCCCAGCGAGACACCGAAGTTCTGCGTCCACGTCAGGTTGAAGAACGGCAGGACATAGACCTGCCCGATCCGGTCGAGATCGATGCCTTCGGTGATCCAGCCCTTGATGCCCTGGTCGATCGCATAGACGATCACGGCGACCAGCAGGCCGATCGCGCGCTTCATCCAGGGGTTCATTCCACCGGCTCCACGACGTCGTCGCAGCGGTCGCACAGCGCGCCGTCCTCGGTCACTTCCGGGAGATGGCGCCAGCAGCGGCCGCACTTGTGGTCGGTGGAGGGGGTGACGGTCACCTCCTCGCCCTGCCCGCGCGTGACTGTCCCGGTGATGAACAGCTCGGCGAGATCGGCCTCAGGTGCGCTTTTGGGCACCGTGACGACGGCGGCCAGGCTGGAGCCGATGATCTTCTCCCGCCGCAGCGGCTCGATCGCCTCGGTCACAGCCGCGCGCAGCGTGCGCAGTTGGGCCCACTTCGCATCGTCTGCCTCGACCGCCGGAACTTCCGGCCATTCGAGCAGGTGAACGCTGTCGCCGTCCGGATAGCGCGATCCCCACGTTTCCTCGGCGGTGAACACGATCACCGGCGCGGCGTAGCGGATCAGCGCGTGGAACAGCGTGTCCAGCACCGTGCGATAGGCGCGGCGCTTGGGGTCCGTTGGCGCGTCGCAGTAGAGGCAGTCCTTGCGGATATCGAAGAAGAACGCGGAGAGGTCCTCGTTGCAGAAATCGAGCAGCGAGCGGACGTACGTGTTGAAGTCGAAGGCATCGATCGCCGCGCGCAGCGTCGCGTCCAGCTTGCCCAGCAGCGCAAGCACGTAGCGCTCCAGTTCGGGCATCTCCGACACGGGAAGGCGCTCCGCCTCGTCGAAGCCGTCCAGTGCGCCCAACAGGTAGCGCAGGGTGTTGCGCAGCTTGCGGTACTGGTCGGCGACGCCCTTGAGGATTTCGTCGCCGATGCGGTGGTCCTCGGTGAAGTCCACCGAGAGCGCCCAGAGACGGATGATGTCGGCGCCGTTGGTCTCCATGACCTTCAGCGGGCTGATGGTGTTGCCCAGCGACTTGGACATCTTCATACCCTTGGCGTCCATCGTGAAGCCGTGGGTCAGCACCGCCTTGTACGGCGCATGGCCGCGCGTCGCACAGCTTTCCAGCAGCGAGGACTGGAACCAGCCGCGATGCTGGTCGGAGCCTTCGAGATAGAGGTCCGCCTTCGGGCCGGTATAGCCTTCGGGGCGCAGCAGATCGGGCCAACGGCCTGATTCCAGAACGAAAGCGTGCGTGGAGCCGGAATCGAACCAGACGTCGAGAATGTCGGCGACACGCTCGTAATCGTCGGCGTTGTAGCCGTTGCCGAGCAGGTCCTGCGCGGCTTCGTCCGACCAGCCATCGACGCCCTTCGCCAGGATCGCGGCGCGGATGCGTTCGTTGACGGCGGGATCGACGAGGTATTCGCCGGTCTTGCGGTGCACGAACAGCGTGATCGGCACGCCCCAGGCGCGCTGGCGCGAGAGCACCCAGTCGGGGCGCCCCTCGACCATCGCGCCGATGCGGTTACGGCCCTTGTCGGGGACGAAGCGGGTTTCGGCGATGGCCTGCAGCGCCGCCTGACGAAGCGTCGGCGCGTCCATCAGGTTTTCCTCGGCGGGATCGAGCGCCCCGCCCTCGTTCTCCCAGCGCTTGTCGGCCGGGGTCTTGGGCGAGATATGCGTCATCGCCTTGTCCATCGGCACGAACCACTGCGGGGTGCAGCGGTAGATCACCTTGGCCTTGGAACGCCACGAGTGCGGGTAGGAATGATGGTAGTCCGCCGAAGCCGCCAGCAGGCCGCCCGCTTCGCGCAGATCGGTGCAGATCGGGCCATCGGGCGCGTTGAACTTCGGGTTGATGACCGAGCCCTGCCCGGCCAGCCACAGCCAGTCCTCGCGATACTTGCCGTCGGCCTCGACCACGAACTTGGGGTTGATGCCGTTGGCCTTGCACAGATCGAAGTCGTCCTCGCCATGGTCGGGCGCCATGTGGACGAGGCCGGTGCCGCTCTCGGTGGTGACGAAATCGCCCGCCAGCAGCGGACGCGGCTCGGCGAAGAAGCCGCCGAGCGCGTGCATCGGGTGGCGGGCGATGGTGCTGGCGAGGTCGGAGCCTTTGAGAACCAGCGGCTGATCGACAAGGCACAGACGCCAATAGCTTTCCGTGCCGAGCCCGGCTGCAATCATGCGCTTCGTGAACTGGTCGGCCAAGTTCGAGGCGATAAGCAGGCGTCGCCCATTATCATTGATAACCAGATACTCAATCTCAGGCCCGTAAGCCAAAGCTTGGTTCACCGGGATCGTCCACGGCGTCGTCGTCCAGATCACCGCGTAAGCGCCGACCAGTTCGGGCACCTTGGATTCAACAATCTCGAACGCCACGTCGATCTGGGTCGAGGTGATGTCCTCGTACTCCACCTCGGCTTCGGCGAGGGCGGTCTTCTCCACCGGCGACCACATCACCGGCTTGGCGCCGCGATAGAGCATGCCGTTCTCGGCGAACTTGAGCAGTTCGCCGACGATGGTCGCCTCGGCCTGGAAGTCCATCGTCAGGTACGGGTTGTCCCAATCGCCGTTGATACCCAGGCGCTTGAGCTGCTCGCGCTGCACGTTCACCCAGTTCTGGGCATAGGCGCGGCATTCGGCGCGGAATTCCTCCGCCGGAACCTCGTCCTTGTTCTTCTTCTTCTTGCGGTACTCTTCCTCGACCTTCCACTCGATCGGCAGGCCGTGGCAGTCCCAGCCGGGAACGTAAGGCGCGTCCTTGCCCAGCAGGGTCTGGGTGCGCACGACCATGTCCTTGAGGATGTGGTTCAGCGCGTGGCCGATGTGCATGTCGCCGTTGGCGTAAGGCGGGCCGTCATGCAGCACGAACTTGTCGCGGCCGCGGCGGGCGTCGCGGGTCTTCTCGTAAATCTTTTCCGACTGCCAGCGCGCAAGAATGCCCGGCTCCTTCTGGGGGAGTCCGGCCTTCATCGGGAAATCGGTCTTCGGCAGGAAGACGGTGCTACGATAGTCGCGCTGTTCGGTCATGATCGCGGGGCACTAGAACAAATGCGCGATCGTTGGAAGTAGGCGTCGTCCCGGACTTG
>NZ_ALVC01000366.1:0-1918 GCF_000293195.2 Sphingomonas sp. LH128 | reverse complement strand
CCCAAGTTGAACAGTGCTAGCGGAACACGCAGGGAACGCGAGACCATAAGTATCTGATTTTGCGGTGAGTGGATTTTGCGGCAAAATCGGGTGTGCTAACAACATTTTTGCTGTGACTGTCGGTTTGGTTTATCTTTACGGGTCCAGGCAGTAACAACTTTGTCATGTATGTCGTCGAACGAGTCGCGCGCGGGCACCGCTATCTTTACCTGGTCGAGAGCGTGCGAGAGGGCAAAACCGTCCGCCAGCGCACGATCAAGGCTCTGGGCCGCAAGGATGTGCTGGCCGCAAGTGGCGAACTCGACAGGCTGGCCGCCTCGATCGCACGTCACGCAGAGCGCAGCGTCATTCTGTCCGATATCGATGCAGGCCGGATCGCAGCCCGCAGGATTGGCGGCCCGTTGCTGTTCGGGCGCCTGTGGCAACGGCTTGGCATCGATGCTGTATTGGAAGAAGTGCTGGAAGGCCGCCAGTTCGGCTTTGCCGTGGAGCGCGCCGTATTCGTCGCCACACTGCACCGCCTGTTCGTCTCAGGCTCGGACCGAGCTTGCCTTGACTGGATGGAGAGCTACGCCATCGACGGCAGCGAGGATCTTGCCCTCCATCACTTCTATCGCGCCATGGCCTGGCTCGGCGAGGAGATCGAGGAGAAGGCTGAGGGCGCGCTGGCACCTCGCTGCGTGAAGGACGTGATCGAGGAGAAGCTGTTCGATCGCCGCCGAGACCTGTTCACCGACCTCAGTCTTGTATTCATGGATACGACGTCGCTCTCGTTCTATGGTGCCGGCGGCGACACCCTGGGTCGGCGTGGTCATTCCAAGGACCACCGGCCCGAGCTTGCCCAGATGATCCTGGCTGTCGTGATCGACGCCGAGGGGCGTCCGATCTGCACCGAGATGGTCCCGGGCAACACGGCTGACGTGAAGGTGCTCATGCCCATCGTCACGCGCCTGCGCACCCGCTTCGGCATCACCCGCTCGTGCGTCGTGGCCGATCGCGGCATGATCAGCGCCGATACGATCGCCGCCCTGGAAGAGCTGGGCATGGAATACATCCTGGGTGCGCGTGAGCGCACCAGCAGCGTCATCCGCGATGTCGTGCTCAATGACACGGCCCCGATGGTGCCGCTGGTCCTCGAGAGGCAGGCAGGAGACACTCAGCTGTGGGTCAAGGAAGTGCGCGTTGGCAAAGGCGCCGATGCCCAGCGCTACGTCGTCACGCTCAACGAAGCTGAGGCAAGGAAGGACAAGGCCGACCGGCAAGCGATCATCGATGGCCTCCAGACCCAGCTGAAGAAGGGCGACAAGGCCCTGGTCGGTAACTCAGCCTATCGCCGCTATCTCAAGGCCAGCGGCAAGACCTTCGAGATCGACATGGGCAAGCTTGCCGATGAGGCCCGCTACGATGGCATCAGCGTGTTGCGCACCAATGCCCGGATCACCCCGCTGCAGGCCGTCATCCGCTACCGTGATTTGCTTCAGGTCGAGGCCCTGTTCCGGGTTGCCAAGGCCAGCTTCGACACCCGCCCCATCTTCCATCAGTCCGATGCCGCTATCCGCGGCCATGTGTTTGTCTCGTTCCTCGCTCTGACGCTGGCCAAGGAACTCACCCGCTTATGTCAGGAAAAGGGCTTACAGCCCGAATGGCAGCCGCTCCTCAACGATCTCGATCGCCTTCAGGAAGCCACCATCGAAAAGGACGGCAAGGTCATAACCACCCGCACCCACGTCTCGGGCCAGGTGGGCAATGTCTTCAAGGCAACGGGCATCGCGCTGCCGGCCAATATCAGCGAGTTGCCGCCGGAAACCTGAGCTTTTGCAAGCTCAACCAACCCCGAAAATGTAGTGGTAACACCTGCGTCGGCGCGCGCATGTCATTGAACAAAAATGCCTTTTCCGAAAGCACTGTTCAAGTTGGG
>NZ_ALVC01000365.1:0-1345 GCF_000293195.2 Sphingomonas sp. LH128 | reverse complement strand
AGCGGCACAAGGCCCAGCTGGCCAGTGATCGCACCTCGTGCCGCTCGGCCAATGCCAATCAGATGCGCCTGATCCTGCACACTGCCGCCTACTGGCTGCTATGGCGCATCCAGCAGGTGATGCCCAGGACCACTGCTCTGGCAAGCGCCGAGTTTACAACCTTGCGCCTGCGGCTGCTCAAGGTCGCTGCGCGCGTCGTAGAAAGTGCTAGCCGCATCCGCATTGCCTTCGCTTCGGCCTGTCCGGATGCCGACCTGTTCCGCGCCCTCGTTCTTCGGCTCAAGCCTGCGCCGACGTAGCCCATGCGGCAGCGCCGCAGAACTCCGAGCCCAGCCCTTCAACCCGAAAAGCCCATCAATCCGATCGCGGTGAAACAAACGCCAGCGATGCCGGTCGTCCGCGCAACACCGCCAGCGGCAGCAAATGCCCAGAGCGGGCCTGAAACCGAGCGTCGTGAATAAGAGAGGCTAAGCGCTGTGCCAGTCGCGCGCCCCGTCTTTCGGAAAAAATATAGACGTCAATCAATGCCGGTGGCGAAGGCGTTCTAGCCGGCTGCCGCATTCTTGAAGAGGTGGGGTCTGTATTGCCATCTCGATAATGGCACATGTTCGCCGTCTTCAATTTAAAGCCGCCAGTCTCTTTTGGGTCATTTTTGGGCCTGCAGGACGGGAAAGCGGATGGACTGCGCCAGAGCATCGCAAGTGGAGGTCGTTTAACGTCCACAACGGGACGCATAGCTGCATCTCCGCAGTTGATCGATAGTGTTGAAAATGGCATCGCGTAGTTCGGGGTTTGAACGAGAGGTCAGTCGGGCTCGGGCGCTCAGCCGGGCATCGCCTGCGCGGGGACCGGGATCAACTTGGCAGTTTGCGGAGATTTTGGGCGTTCGCGGCGAAGAGGAACTCATCTTTTACACCGTTTGGTCCCCGAAGAGTCATTTCTTGAAGGTCGCGCGCAGGTCTTGATCACTGGCAGCCGCCATGGGGTTCTCAAGATTGATGCTTGTGACGGTCTCGCCTGCATTCTTGCGAAGATAGTCGCGCAAACCTTTACAGAAAGCCTTTTTCCAATCTCGTGCGCGCGGCGGTGAGCTCCGCGTTATATGCATCTCAGCCGTATTGATGCTCCTTTCACGCAGCAGTCATGAATACAGTCATTCGTGCGCACTGGTGCACGGGTGGCCATGCGCAAGCGGTCGGCAACGGGCACGACCTCATCCTGACCCAAGTTGAACAGTGCTAGCGGAACACGCAGGGAACGCGAGACCATAAGTATCTGATTTTGCGGTGAGTGGATTTTGCGGCAAAATCGGGTGTGCTAACAACATTTTTGCTGTGACTGTCGG
>NZ_ALVC01000364.1:0-4553 GCF_000293195.2 Sphingomonas sp. LH128 | reverse complement strand
CGGCCGACGAGGTGGCCGGCGGCGTTCTTGGCGATGGAACCGATGTTCATGGGACTTCTCCGTTTTCGAAAGCGTCCTCGAACCCCTTGTCCGGGACGCCAGTCCCTCACCCCCTCCTCTCCTCGGCCGTTCGGCCGAGCAGGCGCTGACAAGCGCCCATCATCGCCCGCGCCTTCCCGCGGCCGATGGCCTGAAACTGGCCCGTCTTGTCCGCGCAGTCCGGTCTTGAAGCCTAATGCTGCGAACCGAACAGGATCCGCTTGACCTCGATCTGGTGCGCGCCGTCGCGCTTGCCGGCGGCTGCGTCCATGTCTGCGCGCAGACGCGCGGCCAGATCATCCGGTATAAGCGCATAGGGCGCGACAAGCGCGATCGCGGCCTGGGGGTCGAGCAGTTCGCCCGGCTCGGTGCCGGCCCACAGCAGGATTTCGCCGTCCTCGTCCCCATCCTCATTATCGTGCCGGACGCTCTCGGCCTCGGGATCGTCGGCCTCGGGGATGCGCGAGAAGACCTGCGCAAAAAGGGTCTGGAGCGGGCGGTCGAAACCGACGACGGCGCACAGCACCTTCGGGCACTCGGGGCGGGGCGCAAGCCTATGACGGCTCATGATTTTGTCCTCCTCGCAAGTTGCTTGAATGGTTGGCGCTGCGACATCGCCGCCATATCTTCCCAGGTTCAATCCCAAGAAGGAGACAGCCATGGGCAAAGCCACCGAAGGCCATATCGATATCGGCATCGAGGAGAAGGACCGCGCAGCCATCGCCGAAGGTCTCTCCCGCCTTTTGGCCGATACCTATACGCTCTATCTCACCACCCACAATTTCCATTGGAACGTGACGGGCCCGATGTTCAACACGCTCCATGACATGTTCATGGTGCAATATACCGAGCTGTGGAACTCGGTCGATCTCATCGCCGAGCGCATTCGTTCGCTGGGACACAAGGCGCCGGGCTCCTACGCGCAGTTCAGCGCGCTGGCCTCGATCGACGATGCGCCCGCCGATCCGCCCAAGGCGCTCGACATGGTCGCCATCCTGGTGTCGGGCCATGAGGCGGTCGCGCGCACCGCGCGCTCGATCTTCCCGCTGGCCGACAAGGCGAGCGACGAGCCCACCGCCGATCTTTTGACGCAGCGCCTAACCGTGCACGAAAAGACGGCCTGGATGCTGCGATCGCTGCTGCAGAACTGAAGCGACTGACCGTTATCCGACAGGCGTGCCCGGGGCTCCGTGCGCCCTGTCGGACGAGGCGGCCCCTAATCTGCTCGGCCTGGGAAACTCAAAACCGTTCCGGGGGTTTGTCGTTCACACCCGCCCTGCGTCCCGCAGGGCGGTTTATCGACATGACCTGACAGGAGCTTCTATGCCCAGGAAACCCGCGACCGACAAAGATGTGCTCGTTCCTGCCGACATTGCGCCTGGCAAGCCCGTCTCGGGAGAGTCGCGGCAGAAGGCCTCGCCGGTGCCCGCCGATGCACAGCTGTCGGAAAGCTATGCTGAAAAACAGGGCGACGGCGGCGAGACCCACCAGGTCGCAGCCGACGGCGCGGCGGTGCTCACCACGAGCCAGGGCGCTCCGGTCGCCGACGACCAGAACAGCCTGAAGCAAGGCGCGCGCGGCCCGACGCTGCTCGAGGACTTCCACTTTCGCGAGAAGATCTTCCACTTCGACCATGAGCGAATCCCCGAGCGCGTGGTCCATGCCCGCGGCTATGGCGCGCACGGCTTTTTCGAGCTGACCGACAGCCTGGCGGACGTGACCCGCGCCGACATCTTCCAGCGCGTGGGCGAGCGCACCCCCGCCTTCGTGCGCTTCTCGACCGTGGCGGGCTCGAAGGGTTCGTTCGACCTGGCGCGTGACGTGCGCGGCTTCGCGGTCAAGCTCTATACCAAGGAAGGCAACTGGGATCTGGTCGGCAACAACATCCCGGTCTTCTTCATCCAAGATGCGATCAAGTTTCCCGACCTCGTCCATGCGGCAAAGCCCGAACCCGACCGCGCCTTCCCGCAGGCGCAGACCGCCCATGACAATTTCTGGGATTTCATCAGCCTGACCCCCGAATCCATGCACATGATCATGTGGGCCATGTCGGACCGGGCGATCCCGCGTTCATTCCGCACGATGGAGGGCTTTGGCGTCCATACCTTCCGGCTTGTCAGCGCCGAGGGCAAGTCGACCTTCGTCAAGTTCCACTGGAAGCCCAAGCAGGGCCTGCAGTCGGTGCTGTGGAACGAGGCGGTCAAGATCAACGGCGCGGACCCGGACTTCCATCGCCGCGATCTGTGGGAAGCGATCAATGGCGGCGACTTCCCCGAATGGGAGCTCGGCGTCCAGCTGTTCGACCAGGCCTTTGCCGACCAGTTCGACTTCGACGTGCTCGATGCGACCAAGATCATTCCGGAAGAGATCCTGCCCGTCCGGGTCGTGGGCCGTCTGGTGCTCGACCGGGTCGTCGACAATTTCTTCGCCGAGACCGAACAGGTTGCTTTCTGCACGCAGAATGTCGTGCCCGGCATCGACTTCACCAACGACCCGCTGCTCCAGGGGCGTAATTTCTCCTACCTCGATACGCAGCTCAAGCGCTTGGGCTCGCCCAACTTCACCCATATCCCGATCAACGCGCCCAAATGCCCCGTGGCCCATTTCCAGCAGGACGGGCACATGGCGATGACCAACCCCCGGGGGCGGGTCAATTATGAGCCCAACAGCTGGGGTGCGACGCTCGGCGGACCGCGCGAGGATCCGGTCCGGGGGTTCCGGAGCTTCGCCGAAGAGGCCGATGGCGCCAAGCTGCGCATCCGCCCGGAAAGCTTTGCCGATCACTATAGCCAGGCCCGGCAATTCTATGTGAGCCAGGAGCCGATCGAGCAGAAGCATATCGCCGATGCCCTGGTTTTCGAGCTCAGCAAGGTCGAACGCCCGGACATTCGCGCCCGTGTCGTCTCGCACCTCATCAACATCGACGACGGCCTGGCCGGCACCGTCGCGGACGGCCTGGGCCTTCCCGAATTGCCCGCGTCCGCACAGGCCGCGCAGCCCACCCGGAGCGATCTGCCCCCGTCCGAAGCACTGTCGATCGTGAAGAACGGACCGCCGAGCTTCAAGGGGCGCAAGCTGGGCATTCTCCTGAGTGACGGCGCCGATGCCGCGCTGTTTGGCGGCCTCGTCAAGGCGCTCGACAAGGTGGGCGCGGTCTATGACGTGATTGCTCCCAAGATCGGCGGCGTGACGCTCGATGATGGGACCAAGGTTGCGGCCAAGCAGAAGATCGACGGCGGACCTTCGGTGCTGTTCGACGCGGTGGCCATCGTCGTCTCGGCCGACGGCGCGGCGCTGCTTGCCGATGACGCCGCCACGCAGGACTTCGTGCGCGATGCCTTTGGCCATTGCAAATATATCGGCCTCACGCTCGATGCGCAGCCGATCTTTGCCAATGCCGGCATCCTCGACAAGCTCGACGACGCCTGTATCGAGCTTGGCGCCGCCAAGGATGCGGCGGCCTTCGTCGACACGATCGCGGCGCTGCGCTTCTGGCCCCGCGAACTCAAGGTCGACCTGGATGCCAAATGAGCCCGGCGATCTGCCGCCCCTGCCCTCGCCCGAGCGGCTGCGCGAACTGATGTTCGATGCGGCGAGGCTGGGGCGGACCGACGTGCTGCCGGCCCTGCTGCATGCGGGCTGCGCGGTCGAGGCAAAGGATGAGCGGGGCTATACCCCGCTCATCCTGGCGGCCTATCATGGGCATGACGAGGCCGTGGCGCTGCTGCTCGATCACGGCGCCGATCCCGAGGCGGGTGATGCCGCGCGCGGCAACACCGCGCTGATGGGCGCGGCGTTCAAGGGCTTCACATCGGTCGCCAGGCTGCTTCTCGAGCGCGGGGCCGACGCCGAGACGACCAACAAGGCCGGCCAGACCGCGCTGATGCTAGCCGCGCTGTTCGACCGGCGAGAGATAGCCGATCTCCTGCTTGCGCAGGGCGCGGACCCCGAGCGATGTGACGCCGCGGGCAACTCGGCGCTGTCGGTTGCGCGCGACCAGAACAACGCCGCCATGGGCGAGCATTTGCGCGGCACTTGTCCTGCATCTCGGCCTGGGAGCCGGCGGGTAGAAAGCGCCATTCCTGCATCGTAGGATGGCCGAGGGCCGTTTGCCGGTTTCGCGCGAGGGCCCGCGCCGCTAGGCCATGCCATAAGGTTTTGAGGGGTTAGGTGTTTTGAACGAGACTGCGGCTTCGGGAATGCGCGCGGCGTTGCAGCAGATGTCAGTCGGGGTGTCGGTTGCCGAGGTCCCCTCCGGCGCCTTCGTCTTTCTGAACGAGGCGGGCGAGACCATATTGGGCAGCGCCCATGCGCCTGTCGATCTCGCCGATTATGCGGGCTTCGGCGCCGAGCATGCCGACGGCTCGGCCTATCGCCCCGAGGACTATCCGCTGGCCCGGGCCGCCACCAAGGGCGAAACGGTAACCCGCGAGCCAATGCTCTATCGCCGAGGGGACGGCGAACTGCGCCGCCTGGAAGTGAGCGCCTCGCGCGTGCGCGGCGATGACGGCCAG
>NZ_ALVC01000363.1:0-14664 GCF_000293195.2 Sphingomonas sp. LH128 | reverse complement strand
CGCATGGATGCACTGGCGGTCCATGGTTGCGATGCCCGGCTCGAAGCGATGGTCCGTGCAGGCACCCCTGTCTATGTAAACTCGGCAGAAATGCGCAGCTCGGCCGGGAGGGATCTGTCCGGGTTGCGCGAGCGGATTGCCGGTCTCCTGACGCATGGCGATCCGGAATCGCTCGACATCGCTGCGGCACTCACGGGGTTTCTTCTCGACGCGGACGATGCACAGCTGCTGGTCGCCATCTACCTGGCGCCGCAGACACCGCCGACCTTGCGTCACAGGATCCTGGGCTCGTTCAACGCTCTGCAGTTCTACACGCCCGCAATCCTTCCCCTCACCTGTACGCTGATCGAAGGCAGGTTTGACGACGAGGCGCAGTTCGTCGCGGCCTACCTCGCGGACTTCGGCGACATGGATGCCAGGAACGCCGTGATCGACTGGCTGTCCAGCCAGGACCTGGGAACCGGCTCGAGTTCGCGGCGGCATTATCTGGACGTTTTGGCGAGGGACAGCGCCGGCAAGGCCGCCGTCATCGAGTTTCTCCGGCGCTCGCGTGAGAACGGTCACCTGGTGATCGATGCGGGACAGTTGCTGCTGCTTGCCGAGGCTGGCGACACATGGGCTCAGGATGAGCTGGTCCGGGCAAGTTACAGGTATTCGGGCTTCGATCGCGGAAATGCCGTGACAGCGATCGATTTTCTGCGTGAGGAGGAGCCGCAGGAGGCCTATTTTGCTGCCCGTCGTCTTCTGGTCCGCCATGATCTCGCGGTTGCGGCCGACCTCATGCTCGAGATCGATCCCGAACGCGCTGGCCGCGAACTAGTCGAACGGTACGGCAGCGCCGCGCCATCGCTTCGCCTGGAACTGGAGCGGCGGCTGCGCGTCCATCTTGGAGGCGCGCGTCTGGCAGATCTGGCCGCCCCACTGGCGACGAGCTCGCGCGCCAGGGACAGGACCACCGCGGCCCGGCTGGCAGCTGTCATACCACCCGGCGTACCGCTCGCTTGGCTCGGAACGCTGGCCGGGGATATCTCTCCGAACGTTCAGGAGGCCGCCCGAGATGCGCTCCGCCGCCGCGGGCTGGAAGCATCGGCAATGGAGCACCGCGCTCTCATCCGGACCTCGCCCAAGCCACTTCAGTGGGCCAGACTCCTGACGATCTTCGAGTTGGTGGATCCCTTCTTTCTCTGGTCGCGCGACGACCCTTCGAACCTCGGGGATGTCCTCGAGGCGCTGCCTTTCGAATTCCTCGACGAGGCCGGTCAGGTCCGAGGCCAGCAGCTCAAGCAGCGCGGGGACGCCGCCAGGAAGGCCGACAAGGGTCACTGACGGGCCGGTGAACCCCATGGAGAAAACCCGCGCGCGCTGCTTGGGACAGAGTGCGCAGACCACATGGCCGCAACCCGGGGAGCCGGCGGCTTATGCGACCGGCGTCGCAAGTGCGCAAGGACTGCGCTAAGAAAAGTACGCATGGGTGCAAACAGGGTATCGAAGAGCATGGCAGGGTAATCCTTCCGGAGATGCGCCGTGAGCAAGCGACCGCTTGCCCGCTTCTCCACTCCCCCTCCTTCTCCTGCCGCTGCAATAAGTTCCTGCAGTGCCGAGCGCCAGGCTCGGACGCGCCTCATCCGATCGCATTTCTGCCACGAAGACAGATGTCTGGATTTGATCGGCCCAGGCAGCTTTTGATCTGGCGCCTGCGCGCACGGGCGGGCACACACGGCCAATGCCCACGCTCACCAGCCCGATTGCGCCCGCCGGCATCAACAGCTCGCCCGATGCCCTGCCAGCGGTCATTCCCGTCGCGACGCGCGCGCAGCTGCTGCCATTCGAAGCACTGAGCTGGGAGAATTTCGAACGGCTCTGCCATCGTCTCACAGCGTTGGAAGGCGAAATCGAGTACTGTGCACGCTATGGTCTTCAGGGCGAAGCGCAGGAGGGCATCGACGTCTTTGCGCGGCGTTTCGACGGGCGATACCATTGCCTTCAGGCCAAGCGTCACAAGAGTTTCGGGGCGACCAAGCTGCGCGCTGCCGTGGACCTTTTCATCGCCGGTCGCTGGGCTGTGGGCACCGCGACGTTCACCATCGCTGTTCAGGCTGCACTCGGATCTACGGCAATCCAGCGTGAGATCGAGAAGCAGGCCAAGCGCCTGGGCGCGCTGGGCATAGATTTTCGTGCTCTTGATGGCGAACAATTGACCGGGGCGCTGCGCGCCTATCCGCAGCTGATCGACGACTTCTTCGGACGCTCATGGGTCGAGGCTCTCTTGGGAGCAGACGTCGCCGCCGCCCTTGGCACACGGCTGGACGGCGAAGCGTTTGCCAGAGTGCGCGGGCAGCTGGAAAACATCTACGATGCCAACTTCCATTTTATCGACCCGGGCAGTTTCGGCTCTATCGGCGACGAAACGCGTCCGGCCCTGACGCTACTCGAGCGCTACCTCAAACCCGACATGGTCGTTCACGAGGTAGCATCCGCTTCGGACCGGATCGACTTTTCCCCGACGGGCACACCCGACGACCACAATAACGCAGCCCCGTTGGGCGCGCCGGGCCTGGGCGATACGACGCTGCCCGCTGCTGGCCTGGAGCGCAGCCGGGCAAGACGCCTGTCCTTAGCCGACTGGCTGGGCGACAGCGAGCGACTGGCGGTGGTAGGTGATGCAGGTTCGGGCAAGAGCACTCTTCTGCGCGTGGTGGCACTCGATCTTCTTGGCGCACAGGACAAGTTTCCCGAGCTGGGCGCCAGGTGGGGTAGGCATATTCCCATCTATGTACCCTTCGCGCGTTGGGCCGGAGAGATTGCCCGTGACGGCAACAGGGTCGGCCTGAAGGAAATTGTTCGACGCACTCTCGAGCCGCAGCTGACCCGATCGATAGTCGACATGCTGGACCAAGCGATCGATGACCGGCGCATCGTGCTCCTTGTCGACGGGCTCGACGAATGGAGCGACGAACAGGCTGCCCGCACCACGCTTGCGAACCTTGTCACGGCGGTCCAGGCCCACGACATCCCGATCATCGTCTCGGGTCGTCCGCGTGGTCTGGGCAAGATCGGATCGCTGCCAACGACCTGGAAGCGCGGCACGATTGCCGTGCTCTCACGCGAACAGCAGGAAAACATCGCTGCTCGCTGGTTCGGCCGGTATGCCCAAGATCCTGCCGTCGGCCCACGGCCCGGCGTCGATCAGGGTGCGGAGATGCAGACCGGTCGCTTCATGGCCCAGCTCGCGCGCGATCGCAGCCTTGCGACGCTTTCGGAAATCCCCCTGCTCCTCACGGGCCTGATCAACCTATCGTTGCGTGGGCAAATCCTGCCGCGCACGAAAAGCGAGATTTACGATCAGCTGGTTCGGCTCATGTTGGAGGTCCATCCCAGTAACCGTGCGACGGCAGCCGGCGACAGCCAGTCCCGCTTCCGGTACGCACAGGATCCGGAGCAGCGCCGCGGGGCGATCGCCCGCTTGGCTTTTGTCGTGCGCGAAAATGCAGGAGATGCGGGCTTCCCGCTTCGGAGCGCGCGAGAGGAATTGCGCAGGTATCTTACATCGCCCGAAGGGTATGACCTCGATGCTTCGGCCGGGCGGGCGGCCGCGACAGAAATCCTTGCCGTCAACGCCGAGACGCAGGGCCTCATCATCGAGAAGGCCTCGCAGGAAATCGGCTTCGTCCACGCAAGCTTCGAGGAGTACCTGAGCGCCGAACATGTCAGCGGCTGGCCATTCCAAGACATCGAGCGCTTCGTGCAGGAGCGGGCAGGCCATCCGCGTTGGCGCAATGTCATTGCCAATCTGCTGCGAGGCATGAACCGGCGGGACGAATTCGACCGCCTCGTTGCGCTCATCGAACAGCCGGAACCCGACCCGCTGGCCGCATTCCACAAACACAGCATCTTGGGGGAGATCGCGATCGGTGCGGGCGCACGTTCACCGGCAACGGCGCGCCGCCTCGTGCAGGAGACGCTGCGCCGCGTCGAGACAAATGACTGGATGCCCGCACGACGCGATGCTCTCAGATCGATCCTGAGCGGTGTGGCTGACCCGTTCTTTCAGGATCAGCTCGAAGAGCGCTTGCAAGGATGGGCTCCGGCACGATTAAGCTCGCGCTCCGATCTTATTGTCCAGTGTGCGCAATGGGAGAGCGGCGCCGCTCTAGAGGAAATGGTCTGGCGTGCACTGCACGACGAGGACCGCGGGGTGCAACGGACCGCCGCCGCAGTCTACCCGAAGGTTTTCGGGAACAGTGACGATGCACGACCACGGCTCATCACCGCGTTGGCAACAACGCGTTCGCTCAACACGGCATCGACGATTCTGGAAGCACTCGCGTTGGGTTGGGCTGCCGATCCTGCAGTGCTGTCGTTGTTTGAGGAGGCGATGCAATCGCCAAGTCTCGAACTAAGGCTAGTAGCGGTTCTAGGCCTTTGCAAGGCAGGCCGTCGTCCTGACGACATGCGCGACGTGGTGTTGCAGGCCCAAAATCACTGGTCCGACTTATCCTGGCCGCATCACTCGCTCGCATCCGCCCTACTCGGGGCCTACTGGGCCAACGACGAAGTTCTGATCGAGAGCGCATTGCGCAGTGCTGGCCGCGACTATGGTACGCAATGGGAGCACGACGCGGCAATTTCCTACCTGCTCGAATGCGATGTCGGGCGCCCGGAGATAAGAGCTTTCGTCCTTCGCGAATTGGCCGACGATTTTCCCTTCCATGCTTTCGACGACGGAAGGCATTGGATCCGGCTTGGGATGTTCGCCCGGTCTGACGAGGAAATCCGCGCAGCAGCACGCGCATACTGGGGCAAATCGAAAAGTCGCGTCATCGGAATGCACAAGCTTGTCCATTACGTCGGCCAGACGCCGGACGATGGAATCGCGGATATCCTGATCGACGTCCTCAACGGCAAGACCGATATGGACCAGTACTGGGCGCTCAGGGCGCTTCTCACCGGATGGGAGCGTGATCATGTATCTGTCAGGGCAGCGTTCGACGCGGTTCTGACTTGGCCGGACGAGAGGCTGATCTTTCTGGTCGCATTCCTTCCCGAGCTCATGCAGGACGACAGGGCTGCCCGGCAACGGCTCCTTACGCTCGCCAGGCGATCTGACGTGCGGCGTGACATGCTGGGCGAGGCGCTTGAGAAATGCGGCTGCGATCATAACGACGAGGAGGCAGTCGCGGCCATCCTGCGTCCGGCGAAGGATGTGCGTGGTCAGTTCCCGGCGAGCTACCCGTTATACCGTTCGTTCAGCCGACACCCGCAGGTCCGCGGGTTGGCCATCAGACAGTGTGGCGAGCCGGTTGCGCCACTTGGAGCCATCGCTGCAGGATATGGTGACGATCCCGAGATAAGGGCTATACTTCTGCGCGCGGCGGTGCCGCTGCCGGCTGAGTTGCGTAGCCAGCTTATCGAGGTCGCCGCGACGGCCGGATCGGGGACGTGTCTCGAGACCATACTGTCCAATGGCATGGCGGAAAGCGACGCCGATCTTCGGGTGCGAATGGTGTCGGCCCATCATCAACGCTGGCACGAACCCCAGCAAGTCGCTGCGGACAGGGCCGCGCTGCTCGAGGCGGCACTCATCGTCAGCTCCGATCTAGAAATGCGCCGCGGCGCGGCACTTGCAGGGCTGGTACACACAGGCGGGCTCACGCAACTCGCCGGACTCATCGAAGGCGGAAAACCGCTTCGGCTCGAGATCGGTGGCTTCCTTCGCAAGATGCCCACTCTCGAACGGCTGATCTGCGAGAGGCTGGCCGACTTCGAGGACGCATTCGGCGAAAGTCTGCCGGAGCGTCTGGACGCCAAAGTCAGCGGCCTCAGCCTTCCCACGATTCTGACCCGCGCGCCCAATTCCTCGCCAGAGGCGCGCAAGGCCCTGATTGCCTTTGCCGAAAACGATAAACTGCCCAGGACGCCGGGTGCGTTGCGGGCCCTCGCCGCAGTCCGCCCCAGAAGTGAATTGCTCCTGCAACGCTGCTGGGATGTGCTTGATCGTTCCCAGCACGATAACAGGTGGGCACTGTATAATGGCGAGGTCGCACTTCTCCTGCGCGATCAATTCCCCGATGCCGCCAATGTCCGTGAAGGCATAATTGAAAGGTTCGAACGTGCGCCGCACGAGCATGCGATCGTGCTGGCCATCTACGCGCCCGGCACAGGGCTAATTCCCGTCCCCCGGATCTCCGAACACTTGGGAAGAGAGTTCGGCGACTGGGCTACCGCCATCCATGCATCGGCAAGCCAAGCCCCAATCGACCAGTTCTGCCAGATCATGGATGCGATGCTCACGCGGCGATGGCGCTCCGAGTTCGATTGCCAGCATATCGTCAACGTCGCGATCCTGGAGCGCTTCAGGAAAGATCCGGAGGCCGAGCGCTGCGTGCTGGACCGGCTAAACGCTAGCGTACACCCCAGCATCAGCGGCAGCGCGGCGCGGTATCTGGCCGCGGCGGGCAAGCTGGCGGGCCCTGTCCAGGACCCCATCAAAAGTCTGCTGCAGACCCTTGCCAGCAGCCAGTCGATCCCGGTTGCAGGGCTCGATGCACAGGCCGGGGAGTGGCGCACACTGCGCGTCACCCTGCTGGATGCCTTGCAGGCCGGAATGGACGATATCTAGCCTTATCCGGCAAATAACCCACTCGACGCCACCGACTGCCGGCTCACACCGCCCCGCCCCTGCGGTAGCGACCGTCGCCAGTCAGGGTCGAGACCGGCGCGGCGCACGCAGTGCACTGCGAAGGCAGAGCGCGGTGGCTGCCAAGCGCTCTCGCCTCCGGCCCCGGCATCTTCGCATCGCCGTTGCACCTCGGTCACCATCGTTCTCAAATTGGCAGATGGTTCCCCTTTGATGGGCAGTCCATATAAAATTTCTCGTGGAATTAAGGCACCGGAGAAACTGCCATAATCAGAAGCAACATTGCCTGAAATCGCATGTTCTCCGATAGGTTCCGCTTGGCTCTCCAAACCACGGCCTGCCGGCTCGGAACATTTCTGCAAACCCTATCGCTTTGACGGACGGTACCGAAACCTAAATTCGCAGGGCCTCCGGGGCCCCAGACCCACCGTCGAATATGAGGTTCCTTCCCAGACGACTCCGCCAGACCATGCCCCTCAAACAGGTCTGCCGCAGCACGCCAACCAATCGCCAATACACCCCTTGAAATCCCTAAATCGTTCGCATCGTGTGGTGCGCAGCAATGCGCCCCGCCCACACGTCACGCGGATTAAAGTAGATATGCGACGGTTTTTTATCTGATGGAAAAGACTCGATCCGAATTCTTATTTTTCCTCCCATCCCCCCGCTTTGGCCTGTCTATTTCGTATGACTTCAAATATTCGTAGCGCGGGGAGCGATTCGTATCACCTCGATACGACCGTCATGTCTTTCTGTGGGGGAAGGTGTGTGCACGAAACAGTCTTGAGCCGGGCCTTGCGGCGCGGCGCGGTATGCGCCTTGCTCATCGCGGGCGCGGTGTCTTCCGAGAGCCTAGCACAGCCTGTCGCGGATACTGTCCATTTCGAATCGCTGGACACCGTCCTTCCGAACGGAGGGATCAAGCTGCACGACGGAACGGTCGTCCAGAACCTCGCCGACTGGCGATCCGTGGCGGTATCGGTCGACGACACAAATCCGAAGCGCCCATTGTTCTGCACGGCGACCCTCATCGGACCTCAGTTCGTCCTGACTGCCGCGCATTGCGTTTGGTCGCGCGGCGCGATGAAGAAGGTCCAGATGGTGTTCGCCGGCGCGCCATACCCCGTCACGGCGTGCGAAATTGCCGACGCCTATCGCAACGGTGCGGACATGAGCCGCGACGTGGCCGTTTGCGTGCTGTCGCGCGGTGCAACAGACATCCGCCCCGAGACGCTCGACGATACGGCCCTGTACGAGGGTCGAGCGGTCCTGCTAATGGGCTACGGCTGCCGCAGGAAGTATCTGGTCGGTAACGACACCATCACCGAATTCGATCCGCCCGGGCAACGCCGGCTGCGTTATGGTGCGGGTACGATCGAGAAATCGGACATCGGTGTAGACGAGGACGAACAGGGCGTGTTCGCGCGCGCGCGAAGCGCGCCGGGCAAGCCCGCCTTGTGCGAGGGTGATTCCGGCGGCCCGGTCTGGGCCGGAATGACGGGCGCAGGTGTCGTGCCCGGGCGCCGGATCGCTGGTCTCAATGTCCGTGACGGCCAAGGACCGAGCGAAGGCGGTCAGCCGGACTGGTATTCGTACTTCCTGCCGGCGTCTGCGCCGGGTGTCGCGCAATTCGCGATGGACTGGGCCGAGAAGAAGAAGGTTGCGATCTGCGCGCGCTCCAGACCCGACCTCGCGAACGGCGCGGATTGCCGCCGGTGAGGCGCCGGACCGTGATGCGTCCGAGAGCGAGCGCGGCGCGCGCGAGAGCCTGTCGTGGTTTGTCGGCCTGGACGCCCGCAATATCCAGCCTGGTCGCAGGTGGACTTGCCTTGAGCGCCGCGGATTGCCGGGCCCAGGACGGCCTGTCGTCCAAAGTGGTGATGCTGCGGGCCAACACCCCGAGCCCCGATGATGCCATCGTGCGTTTCGTGGCCGAGAATGCGCAGGATGCAGGTTTTTCCGAACGCGAGTGGCCCGCTCTTGCGACGATCTCGGCCCGTGACGCGTTGACCACGCTGTGCGGTTCCGCGTCCCCTGCCCTGGTCGAGCAGTACACCCGGCTCAACAAGGCGGTGACCGGCTTGCCCGGGACCGACCAGCCGCTTGAGGCGGCGGCCTACACGGTTCGCTTCCCCGCCTGCCTCTACGTCACCTCCGCGGGTCCGGACGGCGTGTCGGTGCCCGTGACATTGCGCCCGGGCGACAACAAATGGAACCTCACCCGTAATCTTTTCGGCAAGTCGGTCTCGCTCAACAACGTGCGACAGGTCTTCAAGGGCTCGGGATTGTCCGACCTTCGCATGCAGCCCGGCCAAGCGCTCGAGATGCCGTTTTCGCTGCAAGTCGCGGTCAGACCGGTTGCGCTTGCGCCCGACAAATTCGTCGCCGAACTGAACCGGCTTTCTGCCGGCACTATCGCAGCAGGCGCGCCAGTGCTTGGTGGTGCTCTTGTCGCGCCGGTCGAAACCGAGGGTGTGTGCCTTGCCGCCAGCGCCCAGGCACCGCATTACCCCCAGGACGGTGCTGCAATCGACAGGGCGTTCAAGTTCGCTGCCGGACTGCGCGCACAATCTGCACTCGTCAACAACGTACGCGTCGCGATCCTCGACAATGGCTTCTTCGGTGTGCCGCGTACCGAGCCGCCGCTGTGGGGCGCGCGTTTCCCCGAGACGATGTTCGAGGGCGCCCGGTATCGACGGGGCCGGCTTGGGCCGATGATCACCGGGGCCTATCACCCGATCAACTATTACAACGCCGCGCCCGCGAACGTTCCCGGCATCACCACCGGGCACGGGACGCATGTTGCAGCTCTGATCACCGGCGGGGCTGCCTTCGACAAGATGCCCGACGTATGGCGAATGCCCTGGCTCAAGCTCGCGATCATCAATCTGACCGGCGGGGGCCGGGATTTTGCCGAAGGCGTCGACCAGAACGCCTTCACACTGCTCTCCCAGACCAGGGATATCAACATCGTCAACATGAGCATCGGCGCGCCGAAGGAACGCGCCGCCGAGCTGATCAGGCTGCCCAAGAACCCGGTCTGGGCGCACACGCTTTTCATCACCGCCGCCGGCAACGAGTACGAGCCAGGACAGGCCTCCCTGCCCCTCTACCCAGCCCTTTTGGGTGGCGCGAAGACCGCCAATGTCATCACGGTCGGCTCTGTCGATGCCGACCATTCGATGTCATCCTTCTCCGATCGCGGCGCCTACGTAGATCTGCTCGCACCCGGCTGCCGGCTGACCGCGCCGATAAGCCTCGACGAGAACCGGGAGATCACCGGCACATCACAGGCAACTGCCCTCGTCTCGGGGACTGCAGCGATGCTGAGCGCGATCTGGGATGCCGAGCCCTCCGATCTCAAGCGCCGGCTCCTGGTCTCTGGAAGGCTCCTGCCCCGGGCCGCCGACCGCGACGCGATTTTCGGCAGGGTCGAACTCGACACTGTCGCCGCGCTCATGATCCGGCACGATCTCGTTACGTTCGTGCAGGATGGCGTAGCCAGAACCTTTCTTGGACGGCTCAACACGCTCGATGGCCTGACTTGCGCGAACGGCGCGGCACCGGCCTGGAATGATGTACGAGCGATCAAGTCTTCGGGTGCCCATCGCGAGATATTCATCGTTTCGGAGGCCGACGGCAGCTTTTCCGCCTGCGAGACGGGAGCATCCGGCCTGCCTTCGACGATCTCGTTCAGGAAGGACTACGAACTGGTCGACGGGGCAGCGACACCGGTGAGCGGGGGCACATTCGGCGACTATCCGATTGGAACGGTGGACGCGATCATCAAGCGCGAGCTTGAATTCACGGGGGAATGAACATGCGGTCAGGAACAATCTGGGCGGTATCGTGCGCGCTCGCAGCCGGCGGTTGCACTACGCACCTCGAAGTCGCCAAGGTGAACGATGACGCCTCGGTCGCCGAACGTACGGGGGTGCCCTACATGCTGCAGTTCACGCAGTACAAGGTGGTCGTCGCCACGCGGGTGGCCAGTTGCATCGGCTCCGAACTCAAGACCGCCACCTCGGCCGTCATCACCCCCGAGCTCGTCGATGACGGCGACCACGTGTATGTCGTGGACATGCGATCGCTCGCCGCGCCAACCAAAATTTCGAGCATGACGCTGACCTGGAGCGAGGGACGGCTCACCAGCATCAATGCCGCATCGGAGGACCGGACCGCGCAGATCATTTCCGCGAGCGTCCAGGGCATCGCGAAGATCGCCAGGACCGTGGTTACCGGCATGGTCAGCACGGCCAACATGCCCAAGCCCAAATGCCTCGAGGCGACCTCGCAGGCCGTACGCGAGCGAGACCGGCTCAAGGGCGTCGTCGAGAAGCTGACCGCCACCATTGCCGAGCAGACGATGACGGTGGAGCGGCTCAAGGCCCAGACCGCAATCGTCAGCCAGGACAGAGTGCTAAATCGCCGACTCGCAAGCGCCATCGCCCTTTTGGAAGGCAACAAGCTCATCCTCGCTACGGAGCAAAAGGCGCTCGATGCAAAACTGAAGTTCCTCTCCTACGAGGAGACGTACCGTTGGCCGGAGCGAAGCACCGAATTTGCATCGCCCGCGGACAAGCCGTTCACGGTTCCCGCCTCGGCGATCCTGAAGTGGTTCGAGGTCCCTCGCGGAACCCCCGGCGAGGAGACGGACGCGGAATACAAAGTACGCAAGGACGGGGTGATCAACCAACTTGCCGGGAAGATGAACGTCTTCTTCCGGCTCGAGCGCGTGGGGTCCTACGGCCTCACGGCCAGCGCCCCCGAAAGCGCCGCGAGACGCGACGGATTTCGATACCGCGTGCCGGCGAGCGGAGTCATGCTGGTATGCGCCAAGCCGCAGTGCGCGCGTGCCGATGCTGTGGCGGAATCCACCGGTGCGATCGCGCAGCTCGGCCGGATCTTCTACCTCCCCTACAAGAGCCCTCCCTTTTCAAACGGCACGTTCGAGGCCACGTTCGACGAGCAGGGCCGCCTGACCAAAGCCGGCGTGGCCAACAAGTCCGCTTCTGCCGAAACGATTGCGACGTTAGGCAAGGACCTGTCGGACACGGTCTCGGCGACATATGCGGCAATCCACAAGACGCCTGCCGAAAAGGCCGCAGAGGAGCTTTCCTTCTACGAAACCCAGAAGAAGCTGGCGGACGCCAAGGCGGCGCTCGTCGTGTCCCCGACTAAGGCCCTTCTCGACCAGGTCGCCGTTCTCGAGGCCCAGAAGAAGGTCAACGATCTCGAGCGCGCGCTGCTCCAGGATCCCAACGAAGCGAAGAAGGAAGCGCAAGCCGCATTCGAGGCGGATGCATCGCTTGCCAGGGCAGAGCTGGCGCAGCTGCAGGCAGCCGCGGCGCTACAGCAGGCCAAGACGCCGGTCGCTCCCTGACGGTACGATCGCGCCGCGTTCCGGGTCCTCGCCCTCCCCGATCGCGGCAGAAACCTCTGCAGCCCTTGCAGATTGGACAAGTGCCCAGAGCCAGCACGAACGCGCCGGGCACCGGCCACGTCTCAAGGCTGGTCCTGGTCCTTTTTGATCCGGGCGAACTTGATGGCGACCGAGGCCTCTCCCTTGGTCACCAACCCGACGCTGAGGCCGGCCTCGATACCCACGTTGAACTCGATCTCATCGAGCTGGAACTGGGAGGCAGCTGCCGCGATCGAGGACTGCGCCGCCAGAGCGGTCAGTTTCCCGATAACCTGGTCCCAGATCCGTTCCAGATCGTCGATGCGATCGACCACCGTGCCGGCGCGCGATTGCTGCCGTACTTGGTAGGGGCTTTCCGAACTATCGGCTCCGGCGTCGCGTGCCGTGTCCGGGGCCGGCCCGACGATGGTCACCTGAAATCTGTCACCCATAATAATTCCCCCGAATGTTCCGTGCACCCAGCATGTCCGCCGCCTGCTTCAGGTCGAGAGCATAGCCGTAAGTCTCGAGGATGCCCTCCCGATCCTCGCAGTCGGCCTCGCCCAGATACATACCAACGAGATCGGCCGGCTGCGCAAATTCCAGCCCCGTAATCAATGACCCGCTGTCTCCGGGATAACCGTGCCTGTCGGTGAGGAAATGCTGTGGTATGGCAGCGCTCTTGATCTGCGACGACGTCGACAGGGAGGCCATCACCGTGGCCTCGTCCCGCCCGCTCTGCCCAAGATGCAACACCAGTGTCTCACCCTCGAGCGCCGGACGAAGCAGACCGGGCTCAGGGCAGCGGTAGTGCGGTCCACCGCAAGGAAGGCTTACACTGGCGGCGTCGATAAGTCCCGGCGCGCTGCGCAGCATGCGGGCGGGATTCCCACAATCGAAGCACTGCAGCGGTACGCGATCGCCCCGCCGATAGCGGTTCACGACATGGCGCGCGGTTATGCCGCACGGACTGCCTCGCTCGTCGGTATAGACCGCAGCGATGCATCCGTCGGTACCGGTCCGGCCCTGGAGATTGATCGATGCCGCGACTTCGCGAACGTTCACCATCGTCCGCCCACCCTCAAGTGGTATGAGCCCGCGATAGCGCTCCGGGTGATCGGCACCGGTCAGCAACATGGCGCCGAACTGGAAGCCTTCTACGACCGGAAACTGCGGATCGGGCGCCATGTCCGGAAAAGCGACACGCAGGATGCCAGTAGCGATGAATCCGGCACGCTCCAGGGTTTTACCAAGGCCGGGATCATCGGCCATCCCGAAGCCGCGAAGTCCGTCGGCCAGTTGCCGGCGCAGGTAAGCCGACCATGCCCCGATCCACATTTCCGGTCCGTCAACTGATCGGCGTGCCGGGTAATCCCAGACAAAATCATCGTCAGGCAGGCGATCGGGAACCAGTCGCCCCAGAATATCGCGTGAGATCATCGTTCACCCCCATCCAATCCTTTACGACACCCGCGCCCGCCATGCCAGTACAGGTTGATTTCGTTACAACTTGTACTGTCAAAGCTGCGCCTACCGATCCTGTCAGAAACGCCTATCCAGGGTGGATTAATGACCGAGCTTCAAAACAAGCCGGGCTGCCGATATGCTCGCGACCTCAACCCACCTCGGACGGGGCTTCTCCCCTGAACGCTGCGAGCTGGTCCGGGGAGGGCTCGTCGGATGTCACAAGGCGGTCAAGCGCGTGAACAGCAGAGCCCTCGGAGTAATAGAGGCGCGTATAGGTGTAGCGTCCGCCAAAGCCGTCCCTTCCCGTCTCACCATAAGCGTTCTTCTCACCTGAGACCCCCCAGATCGCCACAAGACCCTCGCGCTCCAGACAAGCGAGGAATTCCTTGCGATCGACGAGGGCCACGCTTCGCCCCGGTGTCTCGAGTGAGGGGTCCATGAACAGGGTCTGTCCCTGCGCGTCGCGATACTTGACGGCCCGCCCATCGCCGAGATGGATCCCGAGCGCCTCCATCAGCCAGCGCGCGGGCATGTGCAGCGAAAGGTTATCCTCGAGCGAGCCGTCATAGCCACCCGCCTCGGCCGTGTATTCTGCGGTCGTCGGAAGCACATCGACACCGCGCCCGAAGCTGCGATCGATGCCGAAGGGCTTCCACTTCTTCTGCCAGTCACTGTGGTGCGTAGCGGTCGAGCCCCAGGGAAACTCTCCGAGATAGGTACCAAGGCCGCCGCCCTCGGCCGAGGGCAGGTCGCCATGCCCCTGCAGATGAACCTGCGCCAGCAGGCCCAAGATTGCATCGCGATCGGCAGCGCGCACGACCACGCTCGCCACCCGGCGCCACGCTTCGCAGTTTATCCCAAGGCCTGTTGTCCGGTAGGTCTCGAAGCCGGTCAGTACGAGCCATTCGCTGCCGTCATCGGGCGAGGTTACAGCAAGGACGTCCGTCCCATCGAGGATGTCGTCCTCAGAATGCAGCCAGTCGAGTGCCTCGTCAGGGCTGGTCGCACTGATCCTAGTGGGCAAGGTCTGACAGAAGAGTCCTGAAGTGGATTCCCGAAGTTTGCCGGTTGTGCGATGAGGGTGGATGCGCAGCGGTATCTCAATCAGCCTTTCCCCATGCGACCGAGACCGGCTCGATCGGATCATCAAGGACCGCAA
>NZ_ALVC01000362.1:0-29468 GCF_000293195.2 Sphingomonas sp. LH128 | reverse complement strand
CACCAACCGGCGCGGCCGCCTACCGGCCATCATAATTGACGCCGACCGGACTCCGTAATCGTCGCGCTACACGATTCCCGCCGATGCGGCATCGGGGCTGCCAATCAGATAGCAGCCATCGAGATTGTTGCCATTGAGTTTTACGTCGCGGATATCATAGGACGCCTTTGGTCTCAGCATCCAGCCCTTGAATCCGGGGGCAGCGTTCAGGACGCTTTGCTTGTCTCCCGTGTTGCGATGCCCGCTTATGACAAGGTCCGTACCGTCAGGGGGCCTGATCTCGGCATTGATCTGGTAGATTGCGCCAGGCCGAAGCAGAACCGGCTTGCCCGATTTCACTGCTTGTTGAAGCGCAGACGTATCAATCGAGGCATTGGCCACATTGCCGTCGCCGATGGCCCCGAATGATTCAGGTGTGACCCAGTTTATGCGGTCTCGGACGGTTCCGCCGCTATCCATTCCGATCAGTGAGGCGCCTTTGCGCGGCGCTTTGGAAGCAAGGTTTTGGCGGTGGGCTGTGTTCGCACCGCGCGCAAGGATATCGATAGGCATGGATCGTCTCTCCTACGGAAAAGTTTGCGTCGGCTATTGCGCGACCCGATAGGTTAACGACCCCGAAGTCAGGGTAATCGCGAGGTAGAGAGCAGCACCGCTTTCGAATTCCTCCCACACCGGCTCACAAACATTTTGCGAGAAAGTGCCCCAGGCATCGCCCCCCAGCGTCAGGGGCTGCTGCGTCACTCCGCCATCGATAGAACGGAGCAGGGTGGCGGAACCTTGCCAGATCCCTGTCAGGGTAATGAATACCGGTCTTCCCGGCGCTGGAAGGAATGGCCCAGTCGATGTGCTGGTCGCCGTGGTGCCAGTCAGAGGTTCGGGGGTGGAAACCGACAGCGTCGTGACCGGCAGGGGGCGGCCGTTTTCCACTAAGGACAGACTGCTGCTTTCTCCATCGGTGAAACCGATAGCGAAGGCGGTCGCATAGCCCGAAGGCATCTGGATAGGGCTGGTGGGCATTGGGGCTCCTCGGCTTGGAACGGAACCCTTATCCAGATACGCATCTCAAATTGTGTAGGAAAACGCCATTTAGGTTAAATATTCTTAATTGAGAGTAAGCCTTTGCAGGCTCAGTTCCCCTTCTGCTTCGGCACCGAGAACGTGCCGGATACCCGACCATTCGGTCCGGCCGAGGCAGAGGAGACGCCGCTATTGAGGTCCACCACCAGTCGGCCGCCACGCAGCACGTCGCCGTTGCTGCGCTTGATCGTGGCATTGCCGGTCATGGTGATGATGCGCTGGTTGAAGTCGTAGACCCCGACATCACCCGTCGCGGTTTCGTCGGGGCGAGAGACGACAACGCCACCGCTCGCGGTGATGCGCTGGATCTGCATCGAGCCTTGATTGGTGAAGTTCACCACCGTGCGCGACGCGCGCAGGCGCAGTTCGGCCTGCTTCACGTCGACATTGCCGGACAGGATTACGCGATCCTGCTTGTCCTGCAGTTCGATGCGGTCGGCGGCATAGTCCACCGGGGCGTTGGAGTTGTGACCGTTGAAGACCTGCGCGCCCAGTTGCTGCGACCCGGCAAGGGCGGCGAGGCCCAGCACCGGCAGGACCAGTGCGGTACGGTAGAGCATGCGGGGGGCGGCGATCATTGCGGTATCCTGAGTTTGCCCGGCGTCATGCGCAGGCGGGCGTTGCCTTCGAGGGTCACAGTGCGGTTCTCGAGGTCGGCTTTCATTGAGTCTGCACGGAAGGTGCCCGTCGGCACAGTGCCATCGACACCCCCTGTACCCACGGCGGTCTGTTGCTTCACATCGATGGCCACATTGCGCGTGGTCATCTTGTACCCGTCGGGAGCGGCGAAGTTGACCGGACCATCGATTGCGATCTGCTCGCTGTCGTAGTTGTAGGCGCCGCGCGGGGCGACGATTTCGGCCGGGCCGTCGTTGAGGTTCATCAGGGCCTTGAGGCCCAGCATCTCGACGATCGGCGTGGTCGCGCTCTTCTGCACGGCGGTTCCGGCATTGACCGTGAAGTCGCGGTTCTTGTTGTCCTTGCCGCGATAGGCGGCATCGTCCGCGCGCAAGCGTTCGCTGGTGATCGCAACCTTGTTGCGGTCGAGCAGGAAGCTGATCTCGCCGCGCGGGGACAGCGGAACGAGAATCATCACGGCGGCGACAAGGCCGATACCCGCCGGGAGCACCTTTGCCAGCAGCCCGACGAGCCGATCATGCGAGCCACCGGGCGCGGCGAAGTGCCGGCGGCGGTTCTGGATCTTGATAGCTTCGACGGACATGGCGTTTCAGGTAACTCCCGTGGACGGGTCAGGCTGCTTCGTGGCTGAAGATGTCGTGGTCCGGCCAGCCTGCAAGGTCCAGCCGGGCGCGCGCCGGAAGGAAATCGAAACAGGCCTGGGCGAGTTCGGTGCGGTTCTCCCGCGCCAGACGCACCACGAGGATTTCGTGCATCGCATGCAGGTAGCGCACGTCGGACGCGGCGTAGTCCTTCTGAGCCTCGGTCAGTTCAGGGGCGCCCCAGTCGCTCGACTGCTGCTGCTTGGACACTTCCTTGCCAAGCAGTTCGCGCACCAGGTCCTTCAGGCCGTGGCGGTCGGTGTAGGTGCGAACCATCTTACTGGCGATCTTGGTGCAGAACACCGGCGCGGCGGTTACGCCGAGGTAGTGCTCGATCGCGGCGAGGTCGAAGCGGGCAAAGTGGTACAGCTTCAGGCGCGCCGGATCGGCCAGCACGGCCTTCAGGTTCGGTGCGGCGTAATCGCTGCCGGGCTTGAAGCGGACGAGGTGCTCGTCGCCCTTGCCGTCCGAAATCTGCACGACGCAGAGCCGGTCACGGGCGGTGATGAGGCCCATGGTCTCGGTGTCGATAGCGACGGGACCCGGCGCGAGCACGCCTTCGGGGAGATCTTCTTCGTGGAGATGGACAGCCATGATCCGAAAATGCTTAGGGACTGGCTGGCGGTTTCGCAATGGCGCGCGCACTGCCGCGCGGGTTTTTCGGAAAGGTTGAGGGCATGTCGGCAACACAGGACGTCCAGGCCGTTCCGGAGAGCTGGGCTTCCGCGCTGGGGCCGGTGCTTGCCACCCCCGAGGCGCGCAGGCTGGGCGGCTGGCTCAAGGCCGAGGAAGCGGCGGGCAAGGTGATCTATCCCCCGCGCGGCACCCGGCTGCGGGCTCTGGAACTTACCCCGCTCGATCAGGTGCGCGTGGTCATCCTGGGGCAGGACCCCTACCACGGGCCGGGGCAGGCGCATGGCCTGTCGTTCTCGGTGCAGGAGGGGGTGAAAGTGCCGCCCTCGCTGGTGAACATCTACAAGGAACTGGCGACCGACTGCGGTGTCGCCGCGCCGGGGCACGGCAATCTGGAGCACTGGGCGCGGCAGGGCGTGCTGTTGCTGAATAACGCGCTGACGGTGGAGGCCGGGCAGGCCGGTTCGCACCAGAAGCGCGGCTGGGAAGCGATCACCGACGCGGCCGTTGCGGCCGTTGCGGCGAAGGCGGAGCCCTGCGTGTTCATGCTGTGGGGCAGCCATGCGAAGAAGAAGGCGCTGAGCGTGCCGGGGCTCATGGAGAGCCATCATCTGGTGCTGACGGCGCCGCATCCGAGCCCGCTGTCGGCTTATCAGGGATTCTTCGGCTGCGGGCATTTCAGCCGGGCCAATGCGTTTCTCGCGGAGCATGGGCGCGGCACGATCGACTGGTGATTCCGAATTCGTCGTCCCGGACTTGATCCGGGACCGGTGCCTGTCTTTAGGCTCAAGCTGGCCGGTGTGCGCTGTGAGGGCGACTGTTCACGGCCAGCGGTCCCGGATCAAGTCCGGGACGACGAATCAGGCCGAACGGCCCTCTACCGCCTCGTCCATCACGTAGTGGCTCATTGCGCCGCTGATCGAAAGATCGCCGAAGCAGGCTCGGAATTTGCCGAATGCTTCGAGCGTGCGGGCGTTCTGGTGGGCTTCCATCGATGTCCACACGACGTTGAAGGTGAACTTCGAGGGGTTCTCCACCCCGCGCCCGAAGCGGGCGGAGACGACGCCCTCGCAGGTGGCGAGGTGGGCTATCCCGGCATCGCGCATGGCGCTGGCGAACTGGTCTTCGGCTCCGGGACGCACTTCGATTTCCGCGATTTCGAGCAGCATGACGGGTCTCCCTTTGGGTGCGGAGAGAGCCGGGCGATGGGTTCGGGGTCAAGGCGGCGGGAGAAGTGATCGCGCGGGCGTGATGCGTGCGGCGAGGGCTTCGACAAGCTCAGCCTGAGCGGGTTGGAGCCGTTCTTTAAATTCCGCTCAGGCTGAGCTTGTCGAAGCCCCAGAGGCAAGGCGCAACGAAAAAGAGGCGCGCCTTGCGGCACGCCCCCTCTCAATCCGGCAACGCCGCAAATCAGCGCGGCAGCTGGCTCACGCCCATCAGCGCCTCGTCCACCGAACGCGCGCACTGGCGGCCTTCGCGAATCGCCCAAACGACCAGCGATTGACCGCGGCGCATGTCGCCGCAGGACCAGATCTTCTCGTCGCTGGTGCGGTACTCGAAGACGTTCGCCTTCACGTTGCCGCGCGCGTCCAGTTCGACGCCCGACTGGTCGAGCATGCCGGCCTTGCGCGGGCCGAGGAAGCCCATGGCGAGGAAGATCAGGTCGGCTTCGAGCGTGAACTCGCTGCCTTCGATCTCCTGCATCTTGCCGCCCTTCCACTCGACGCGGACGCATTCGAGGCCCTTGACGTCGTTGTCGCCGATGACGCGCTTGGTCAGCACGGCCCAGTCGCGGGTCGCACCTTCCTCGTGGCTGGAAGAGGTGCGCAGCTTGAGCGGCCAGAACGGCCACGACATCGCCTTGTCTTCCATGGTCGGCGGCTTGGGCATGATCTCCAACTGGGTCACCGAAGCGGCGCCCTGGCGGTTGGAGGTGCCCACGCAGTCCGAACCGGTGTCACCGCCGCCGATGACGATGACGTGCTTGCCGGTGGCCGACAGGGTGCCGCGCGGGGCGGCGCGCAGTTCGTCGTCGCCGGCGTTGCGCTTGTTCTGCTGGGTCAGGAACTCCATCGCGTAGCGCACGCCGGGAAGCTCGAAGCCGGGGATCGCGAGCGGGCGCGGGTCTTCCGCGCCGCCGGCGAAGACCACCGCGTCGAAGTTCTCCTTGAGCGAGGCGACCGAGACGGTGACGCCCACTTCCACCGACGTCTTGATCTCCACACCTTCCGCCATCATCTGCACGAGGCGGCGGTTGATGAGGTGCTTCTCCATCTTGAAGTCGGGGATGCCGTAACGCATCAGCCCGCCGACGCGGTCGTTCTTCTCGAACAGCGTGACCGAGTGACCGGCGCGCGCCAGCTGCTGGGCGCAGGCCATGCCCGCCGGGCCGGAGCCGACGACGGCGACCGACTTGCCGGTGCGCTTCTCAGGCACCTGCGGCGTGATCCAGCCTTCCTGCCATCCCTTGTCGACGATCGCGCATTCCACCGACTTGATGGTCACGGGCTCGTCGATGATGTTCAGCGTGCATGCGGCCTCGCACGGGGCGGGGCAGATGCGGCCGGTGAACTCGGGGAAGTTGTTGGTCGAGTGGAGGACTTCCAGCGCGTTCTTGAAATCGTCCTCGTAGACCAGGTGGTTCCAGTCCGGGATGATGTTGTTGACCGGGCAGCCGGTGTGGCAGTGCGGCACGCCGCAGTTCATGCAGCGCGACGCCTGTGCCTTCAGCGCCTCGGGCGAGAGGGGGACGACGAACTCGTTGTAGTTCTTGAGGCGATCCTCGACCGGACCGTACGTGCGGTCCTTGCGGTCGAGTTCGAGGAAGCCGGTTTCCTTGCCCATTGTGATACGTTCCTAAATCTTATTCTGCTGCGACCGAGGCGGCTTCGAGGCGTTCAGCCTCCTGCTGGCGCAGGGCCTTCGCGAAGTCGCGCGGCATCACCTTGACGAACTTGCCCAGCGTGGTTGCCCAGTCGTCGAGCAAGGCGCGGGCTCGTTTCGAGCCGGTGTGCAGGTGGTGGCGTTCGAGCAGGATGCGCAGGCGCTCCGCATCGTGGCGCAGCATGTCGCCCATGCCCAGGTCGCGGACCGAGACGGTGCGCTGCTGGGGACGACCCGTGCCTTCGTCCTCGTCGGCTTCGGCCGAGATCGGCTGCAGGTCCACCATCGAGGGGTTGACCAGCTTCGCGAACTCGCCGTCCTCGTCGTAGACATAGGCGATGCCGCCCGACATGCCCGCCGCGAAGTTGCGGCCGGTCTTGCCCAGCACCATCACGACGCCGCCGGTCATGTACTCGCAGCCATGGTCGCCGCAGCCTTCGACGACCGCGATCGCGCCCGAGTTGCGGACCGCGAAGCGCTCGCCCCCGACGCCGTTGAAGAACGCCTCACCGGAAATCGCGCCGTAAAGCACGGTGTTGCCGACGATGATGTTCTTGAGCGGGTCACGGTTCACGTGGCTCGGCTGGCGCACGATCACGCGGCCGCCCGACAGGCCCTTGCCGACATAGTCGTTGGCATCGCCGGTCAGGTCGAGCGTGACGCCGTGGGCAAGCCAGGCGGCGAAGCTCTGGCCGGCGACGCCGGTGAGCTTCACGTTGATCGTGTTGTCGGGCAGACCGTCATGGCCGTAGCGACGCGCCACCTCGCCCGAGAGCATCGCGCCGACCGTGCGGTTGACGTTGATGACGGGCTTTTCGATGCGGACGGCTTCGCGCTTTTCCAGAGCATCGGCAGCGCCCTCAATCAGCGCGTTGTCGAGCGCGTGTTCGAGGCCGTGGTCCTGCACTTCGCTCCAGCCCAGCGAGGGGCCGTCGCCCAGCGGTGCCTGGTAGAGCACCTTGGAGAGATCGACGCCCTTGGCCTTCCAGTGGCTGATGGCCTTCTTCATGTCGAGGCGATCGACGCGGCCGACCATCTCGGGGATGGTGCGGAAGCCGAGTTCGGCCATGATCGCGCGCAGTTCTTCCGCCACGAAGAAGAAGTAGTTGATGACGTGCTCGGGCTGGCCGGTGAAGCGCGCGCGCAGCACCGGGTTCTGCGTGGCGACACCCACCGGGCAGGTGTTGAGGTGGCACTTGCGCATCATGATGCAGCCCGCCGCGATCAGCGGCGCGGTGGCGAAGCCGAATTCCTCGGCGCCGAGCAGCGCGGCAACCGCGACGTCACGGCCGGTGCGCAGGCCGCCGTCGGCCTGGACCACCACGCGGCTGCGCAGGTTGTTGAGCAGCAGGGTCTGCTGGGTTTCGGCGAGGCCGATCTCCCAGGGCGAGCCCGCGTGCGTCAGCGAGGTCAGCGGCGAAGCGCCGGTGCCGCCTTCGTAGCCCGAGATCGTGATGTGGTCCGCGCGCGCCTTGGAGACGCCAGCCGCAACCGTGCCCACGCCCACTTCGGACACCAGCTTGACCGAGACGCGGCTGGTCGGATTCACGTTCTTGAGATCGTGAATGAGCTGCGCGATGTCTTCGATCGAGTAGATGTCGTGGTGCGGCGGCGGCGAGATCAGGCCGACGCCCGGGGTCGAGTGACGGGTCGCGCCGATGGTCTTGTCGACCTTGTCGCCCGGGAGCTGGCCGCCTTCGCCGGGCTTTGCGCCCTGCGCCATCTTGATCTGGATGTCGTCGGCGTTGACGAGGTACTCGGTGGTGACGCCGAAGCGGCCCGAAGCAACCTGCTTGATCGACGAGCGCATGGTGTCGCCGTTGTCCAGCGGTTTGAAGCGCTTGGGGTCTTCGCCGCCTTCGCCGGTGTTCGACTTGCCGCCGATGCGGTTCATCGCCACGGCCAGCGTGGTGTGCGCTTCCCAGCTGATCGAACCGTAGCTCATCGCGCCGGTGGCGAAGCGCTTCACGATCTCGCTGGCGGGCTCGACGTCGTCGATGTGGATCGACTGGCCGGGCACGAAGTCCATCAGGCCCCGGATCGTGAGCATGCGCTCCGACTGGTCATTGATGGTCTGCGCGAAGGCGCGGTACTTCTCGGGCACGTTGCCGCGCACGGCGTGCTGGAGCAGGCCGATGTTCTCGCTGGTCCAGGCATGTTCCTCGCCGCGCACGCGCGATCCGTAGATGCCGCCCACGTCGAGCATGTTCTTGAACACCGGGTTGTCGCCGTAAGCCGCATCGTGACGACGCACGGTCTCTTCCGCGATCTCGGCAAGGCCCGCACCCTCGATGGTGGTGGCGGTTCCGGAGAAGTACTTATCGACGAACGCGGTGGACAAGCCGACCGCGTCGAAGATCTGCGCGCCGCAGTACGACTGGTAGGTCGAGATGCCCATCTTGGACATGACCTTACGGATGCCCTTGCCGATGGCGTAGACGTAGTTCTTCGCCGCCTGCTCGGCCGAGACCGGCAGGTTCTTGCGCACCCGCATTTCCTCGATGGTCTCGAGCGCGAGGTAAGGGTTGATCGCTTCGGCGCCGTAGCCCGCCAGAGCGCAGAAGTGGTGCACTTCGCGCGCTTCGCCGGTTTCGACGACAAGGCCGGTCTGCATGCGCAGTCCCTGGCGGACGAGGTGGTGGTGGACGGCGGCCGTCGCCAGCAGCGCGGGCATGGCGATGCGGTCCGGGCCGACGCTGCGGTCCGACAGGATCAGGATGTTCTTGTCCGCCAGCACCGCTTCGGTCGCGGCCCAGCACATTTCCTTGATCGCCAGCTCAAGCCCTGCGGCGCCGGTCTTGGCGTCCCAGGTCATGTCGATGGTGCCGGTGCGGAACGCGCCGTCGAGCGCGGCCTCCACCGAGCGGATCTTGGCAAGGCCAAGGTCGGTCAGGATCGGCTGGCTGACTTCGAGGCGCTTGTGCGTGCCGGCGTCATGACCCAGCAGGTTCGGGCGCGGGCCGATCATGGTGACCAGGCTCATCACCAGTTCCTCGCGGATCGGGTCGATCGGCGGGTTGGTGACCTGCGCGAAGTTCTGCTTGAAGTAGTCGTAGAGCAGGCGCGACTTGTGCGACAGCACCGGGATCGGCGTGTCGGTGCCCATCGAACCCAGCGGATCGTCGGCGTTTACGGCCATCGGTTCGAGGAAGCGCGTGGTGTCTTCCTGCGTGTAGCCGAACGCCTGCTGGCGATCGAGCAGCGTGCCGGTGGGCTTGGGCAGCTCGGCCAGTTCGGGTTCGATCACGTCGAGATCGGCCAGCTTGTACTGCGTGCGGTCGAGCCACTCTTCGTAGGGCTCGGCCTCGGCCAGCTTGGTCTTGATCTCCTCGTCCTCGATGATGCGGCCTTCCTCGAAGTCGATCAGCAGCATGCGGCCGGGCTGGAGACGCCACTTGCGCACGATGTTGTCTTCCTTGATCGGAAGGACGCCGCTCTCGGACGCCATGACGCACAGGTCATCGTCGGTGACGAGGAAGCGCGCCGGGCGCAGGCCGTTGCGGTCCAGCGTGGCGCCGATCTGGCGGCCATCGGTGAAGGCGACGGCGGCGGGGCCGTCCCACGGCTCCATCAGCGCGGCGTGGTATTCGTAGAACGCGCGCCGTTCCGGGGTCATCAGCGGGTTGCCCGCCCATGCCTCGGGCACCAGGATCATCATGGCGTGAACCATGGAGTATCCGCCCGCGATCAGCAGTTCGAGCGCGTTGTCGAGGCACGCGGTGTCCGACTGGCCGTGCGGGATCAGCGGCCACATCTTGTCGAGATCGGCGCCGAGCAGCTCCGATTCCATGGTGCGGCGGCGCGCGTTCATCCAGTTCACGTTGCCGCGAACGGTGTTGATCTCGCCGTTGTGCGCCATGAAGCGGAACGGGTGCGCCAGCTTCCAGCTCGGGAAGGTGTTCGTCGAGAAGCGCTGGTGCACGAGGCCGAGGGCCGAGACGAATTCCGGGTTGCGCAGGTCGTCGTAGAACGAGCCCACCTGGGTCGCCAGCAGCAGGCCCTTGTAGACGATCGTGCGAGTCGAGAAGCTGGGCATGTACAGCTCGGTGAGCCCCGGCATGTCATGCTTCTCGGCCAGCGCTGCCAGCGGGTTCTGGGTCTGCTTGCGGATCGCCAGGATCTTGCGCTCGAAGGCGTTCTGGTCGGCGCAGCTTTCACCGCGCCCGACGATGCATTGGCGGATCACCGGCATCGATTCGAGCACGGTCTTGCCGAGGCCGTCGAGCGTGACGGGCACGTCGCGCCAGCCGATCAGGTGCTGGCCTTCCTTCTTGATGAACTTCTCGAAGATCGAGACGATCATCTCGCGCGCGGCATCGTCCTGCGGCAGGAAGCACATGGCGACCGCGTAGTCGCCCGCCTGCGGCAGTTCGAGGCCCTCGGAAGTGGCCCAGGTGCGCAGCAGCGCATCGGGAATCTGGGTGAGAATACCAGCGCCGTCGCCCAGCAAGGGGTCGGCGCCCACCGCACCGCGGTGGTCGATGTTTTTCAGAATCTCCAGAGCCTGGGTAATGATCGCGTGGTTTTTCTGGCCCTTGATATGGGCGACGAAGCCCACACCGCAGGCGTCGTGTTCATTGCGCGCGTCATAGAGGCCCTGGGGCTTAGGAAATCCCATCGATATAAACCCATCCTGTGTTTTTTTGGCGCCATTTGGCAGGGGATCACTGGGCATGCCTGCGGATTCGCACCGAATCGTACGAACGACCCCACGCGGCATAGTGACCCCACGGTCCCCATGACGATTCAGGGACCGTTTTGCAATGGCGAACACGGCTAGCTGCGCAGCAAGATGGCGTGGATGACGGATTTCCCGGCATTTTATTATCAAAAACCCCGCCCGGATTGCGCCGGACGGGGGTTTTCGAATCCGCTTCAGGTGGTCGAAGGGCGGTTTCAGGCCGCTCCGCTCATGCGCTGCAGCGTGGCGAGCGCCGCGCGCAGGGCGCGCTCGGTGGCCTCCGGATCGTTGCGCGGGGCGTCGAAGGGGCGTTCCTCATAGTCCGCCGGAGCTTCGCCGGTGGGGTCGGGGAGAAGGACCGGGCGGCCGAACGGCGCGAATTCCTGGCTTTCCTCCTGGATTTCCTCGGCGGAGTCCACCGGGGTGGCATGGGCGATCTCGTCGCCTGCCTCGTCGGGGTCGCCGAACTGGAGGAACGGCTTGCGGACGGCTGCGTGACGCGAAAGATTGAACAGCGAGGCATAGCCCTGCTGCAGGACCGAGTCCTCTTCCTCGTCTTCAGCGGCTTCCGGTTCCGCCTCGAAGGCGGTGTGCGGGAACGGGCTGCTGGGGAAGGGGATGGCCGCGTGCGGGTCGAAGCGCTCGTCAAAGCCCGGGCGCTCTTCGCTCGAGGTGAGGCCGATGTGGCGGGGCGGAACAAAGCCTTCCAGCGGCTCGACGGCATCGTCGATCGGATCGAGCGCGATCGGGCGCAGCGCGCTGGGTACGGCGGCGGGCCACGACGGGGCGGGTTCCGGCGGATGAGCGTCTACGTAACCGTCCTTCGCTTCCGGCTCGGCCTCGACGATCGGCGCGGCGAATGGCGTGACGATGGCCTGCGGGATCACGGCGGCTGCCTCGGCGGCGCGGCGCGCATCCTCGCGGCGGCGCTCCATGGCGAGCGCGAGGCGTTCGAGCAGCTCGACCTGCGACAGCGAGCCGAGGTCGGCATCGGCGATGCGGGCGCTCGACCGCGGTTCCTCCACGGCATCAACGAAAGTTTCGACCGGAGCTTCCGGTTCCGCTTCGAAGGGAGCCGCGAAGGGCGCGGGCTCTTCGTGGAAAGCGACGATCTCGATGCCGGAGGGCGCTTGGTCAGAAGGCGATTCTTTCGCAGCAGGTGCCGCGAAGGCCGGTACGGACCACGCAGGCGCTTCTTCCGCTTCGAATTCGGCCTCGGGCGTGTCCCAGTCGCCTTGCGGCAGGCGCGGCAGCAGCTTGAAGCCGGGCGCGGCCCTTTCGAGGCTGGAAGTGGCGCCGGCCAGAGGATCTTCGACCGTTTCCGGCGCCGCATCGGCCTTTACGTCGCTGCGGGGCGAGAATTCACGTGAATAGGCTTCGAACAGACGGCTGCCGACGGGCGCTTCGACGTATTCGCGAGCGGCCTCCTCGGCGGCGTCGAGTTCGGCCTTGAAGATCTGTGCGCCGGGAGGCGTCGTGAACACGCCGCGATCGGCGCCGAACGTCGATTCGGGCTCGCGCCAGGCGGTTTCGGCATCGAGCCATGCAGGCAGGTTGTCGTCCTCGTCGGCATCGTCGGCGGTGCTGTCGATGGCGGCGGCTTCCACCGGGCGACGGAACACGGGCTGGTCGTGGCCTTCGTCGAAGCTGTCGATGTCGAAATCGGCGACGTTGAGGATGCGAGGGTCGGTCGGTGCGCCGGGCAGCGGTGCGTGCTCTTCGGCGACGGGGGCTGCTTCGGGCTCGATGGCGAGGGCACGGCGGCGACGCGCGGTCGGCGCAGGTGCGGCGGCGGCCTGCTCGATCTCATCGCCTTCGGCGGCGTCGGTTGCGGGCAGGGCGGCGGGGCGGGCGATGCGCCGGGCGATCAGGCCGCCGATCGCAGCGCCGAGGCCGGTCATGCCGAGCGCCAGCAGGATGCGCATGGTCGTGCCGAGCGGCGGCGCGGCCATCGGGATCACCTTGTCGATGCCAAGCGCCAGCACCAGTCCCTCGATCGTCGAGGAGCTGACGATCACGCTGCCAAGCCCGGCGAGCGCGCCGAACCACAGTGCGACGATCGCCGGGAACAGCGGGTGGCGCGTGATCGGCTGTCCGCCGGTTCCCGCGTTGGCGCCCGCGCCCTCGGTGCCGCTCTCGATGGTGAGCTTGGTGTCGGCCACTGCATTACCCTTATGTCTTGAACCGGGACCTGTGCTCACGCGGCGGCTCCCAGCCCTGCTTGATCGGTCTTTGCTGCCAGCATTTGGTAAACGAGAGGATAACGACGGGCATTCTCGGCCCAATCGTGCCGGGTTTCCACGTGCTTGCGGCCCGCAATCCGGTAGGATTCCCACTCGTCACGGGCATCGAGCAGCCGTGCCAGCGACTCGGCGCAGGCGGATGCATCGTCGGGGGTGAACAGCACTCCGGTCAAGCCGTCGGTGACAAGCTCGCGGTGGCCGCCCACGTCGCTGGCAGCGACGAGCTTGCCCTGTGCCATCGCCTCGAGAGGTTTGAGCGGCGTGACGAGGTCGGTCAGGCGGCTCTTCTTGCGCGGGTAGGCCATGACGTCGCACAGCGCGTAGTAGCGGTCCACCTCGTGGTGCGGAACGCGGCCGACGAAGTGGATGGCCCCGGCTGCGGGCGAGGCTGCCGCCTGTGCGCGCAGGGCCTCCTCGCGCGGGCCGCCGCCGACCATCAGCAGCTTGGCGCGCGGCTGGCGGGCAACGAGAGCGGGCATCGCGTCGATCAGGACGTCGAGTCCTTCGTAGTCATAGAAGCTGCCGATGAAACCGATCACGGGGCCGTCGAAGCCGAGCTGCGCGGCAAACGCCTCGTCACGCGGCAGCGGCGTGCCGAACAGGGCAAGGTCGACGCCATTGGGCATGACGGTGATCTTGTCCTCGGGAATCCCGCGCGTGGCGAGGTCGGCGCGCAGCCCCTCGCAGATCGTCACCACCGCGTCGGCCTTGCGCACCACATGCGTTTCGAGCGCATGGGTGAGGCGGTATTTGAGCGAACCCTCGCTGCCGGTGCCGTTGCCGACGGCGGCGTCCTCCCAAAAAGCGCGAATCTCGTAGACGAGGGGAATGCCGTACTTGCGGGCGACCTTGAGCGCGGCCTGTCCGCACAGGACCGGCGAATGGGCGTGGATGACGTCGGGACGCCACTGCTGCACCACCTTCTCGATTCCCGCCGCGAACAGGGCGATCTCACGCCACTCGCGCACGACCGGAGGGCCTGAAACCTTACTGCCGACGCGGTGGAACAGGAGTCCCTCGTGTTCCTCGACCACCTCGTCGCCCTCGTTATAGCGCGGGCCGGTCACGCCGCGCACGTCGAGGCCCAGCGCCTGCTGCGCTTTCAGGATCGCGCGCGTGCGGAAGGTATAGCCGCTGTGGATCGGCAGCGAATGGTCGAGCACGTGAAGAATGCGGGTCATAAGCTGCATTTCCTAGCGGGGAACGCTTAACGCGCCGTCAACTTGGCGCTGCTAACGCGGCTGTCGATGGTCGACATCCTTGCCCTTGCCATATCGCACGGACTGCTGCTGCTCGCCGCATGGCGCTTGCTGTGGCGGCCCGACCTCGATTCGGAAGGGGGCGATTCGAAGGCCCGTCCGCGCCGCAAGCCCGGCACGCCGATGCGCGTCAATCGGGCGGCGGGTGAAGAGGATGCGCACGGCGATGCTTAACCTCGCGCTGACCGGCTTTTTCGCGGCGATGATGCTGCTCGGCTTCAAGCGGCCGTTCCTCTGGGTGCTGTGCTACCTCTACGTCGACATCGTCGCGCCGCAGATCATCTCGTGGGGTTTCCTGACGCGCCTGCCGATCTCGCTGATCGCCTTTTCGGCGGCGTTCCTCGGCTGGCTGGTGTTCGACGACAAGCGCGATTCGCGCTTCAGCTGGCGGCAGGGCCTGATCGGCGTGCTGCTGCTCTATTGCGCCATGACCACGTTCACGGCCGACTATCCCGAGGAAGCGCTGACCAAGTGGTCGTGGGTGTGGAAGGCGCTGGTCTTCGCGCTGTTCCTGCCGCTGACCTTGCGCACGCGCCTGCGAATCGAGGCGGTGGCGCTGGCGATGGTGCTTTCGGCGAGCGCGCTGATCATCGACGGCGGGCTGAAGACGGCGATGGGCGGCGGCGGTTACGGCAGCCTCATCATCTTCGTGGAGAACAACACCGGGCTCTATGAGGGCTCGATCATCTCCTGCGTCGCCATCGCGCTGATTCCGGTGGCGGTGTGGCTGGCGCGATATGGCACGATCTTTCCGCCCGACTGGAAGGTCTGGCTGTTCACCGGTGCGCTGATCTTCGCCTGCTCACTGATCCCGATCGGCACGCAGGCGCGCACCGGCCTCGTCTGCCTGGCGATCCTGTTCGGACTCTATCTGCGCACGGCGAAGAATCGGGTGCTGATCTCGGCGGGCATGGCTTTGGCGCTGGTGGTAGTCGTGCCGTTTCTGCCGCAATCCTACATGCAGCGCATGAACACGATCGAGGACCACAAGTCCGACCAGTCCGCCAGCACCCGAATCGGCGTGTGGAAGTGGACGCTGGGCTATGTGAAGGACCATCCGATGGGCGGCGGCTTCGAGGTCTACCTGTCCAGCAAGGTCGCCTACGACACCGTCTCCAGCCAGACCACCGGCAGCAACGTGACGATCACCCGCACCCCCGTCGTCGAGACCGGCCGCGCGTTCCACTCCAGCTACTTCGAGATGCTGGGCGAGCAGGGCATCCCCGGCTTCGCGCTGTGGCTGCTGCTGCAGCTTTCGGGCGTGGTGCAGATGGAGATGATCCGCCGTCGCTGGAAGAATCGCAAGGAACCCGACGAAGCCTGGGCCGCACCGCTCGCGGTGGCGCTGCAACTGGCGCAGGTCGTCTACATGATCGGCTCGCTGTTCGTCGGCATCGCCTTCCAGCCGTTCATCCTGATGCTGATCGGGCTGCAGTGCGGGCTGTGGAGCTACCTCAAGCGCATCGAGCGCCCGGCCGAGCGCGTGCGCCGTGGCCGTCAGCCGATGCAGGTAGCGAAGGCCGTGGCGGGTTAAGAATCGGCCCGCCTCGAATCGTTTGCATTTTCTTGCGCGGCTTCCTTAACATTAACCACCGTCCGCCGTTCTGGTGAGCAATGGCGCGGTTCGCGCGCCGTCACGCCGGAAACCACGTTTGAAATACTTAAGGGAAAATCCGGCGTTTACGACGAATTAACCTTTAACCTTCATTGGTCATATGGTTAATACAACGCAATGTCCGCAAAAGGCTGCGTCAGCCGCGGGCATCGGGGGCAAGAAGGAACCGACCCATGCGAGTGCTGCTGATCGAGGATGAACCGACCACGGCCCGGGCTATCGAGCTCATGCTGACGGCGGAAGGATTCAACGTCTACTCCACCGATCTGGGCGAGGAAGGCCTCGATCTGGGCAAGTTGTACGACTACGACATCATCCTTCTCGACCTCAACCTGCCCGACATGCACGGCTACGACGTGCTGAAGAAGCTGCGCGTCGCCAAGGTGCAGACGCCGGTGCTGATCCTGTCGGGCATCTCCGAGATGGACAGCAAGGTCCGTTCGTTCGGCTTCGGCGCGGACGACTACGTGACCAAGCCGTTCCACCGCGAGGAACTGATCGCTCGCATTCACGCCGTCGTGCGCCGCTCCAAGGGCCATTCGCAGTCGGTCATCCGCACCGGCAAGCTGGTCACCAACCTCGACGCAAAGACGGTCGAGGTCGATGGCGCCCGCGTGCACCTGACCGGCAAGGAATATGCGATGCTGGAACTGCTCTCGCTGCGCAAGGGCACCACGCTGACCAAGGAAATGTTCCTCAACCACCTTTACGGCGGCATGGACGAGCCTGAGCTGAAGATCATCGACGTCTTTATCTGCAAGCTGCGCAAGAAGCTCGCGCATGCCTGCGGCGGCGCCAACTACATCGAGACCGTGTGGGGCCGCGGCTACGTCCTGCGCGATCCGGACGAGGCTGCCGAAGCGGCATAAGCCAGATTACCCTGCACCCCTTGCAGGAACCAAGGCGGCCTGCCCTCTCGAGGGGCGGGCCGTTGTTTTTTGCCCATTCCTCGTTCCGGACTCGATCCGGGACCGGTGACTGTCTTTAGGCGAGCCTTGGCTGCAGGGCGTCTTGCCGAGAGCAAGGCTGTTCACCGCCAGCGGTCCCGGATCAAGTCCGGGACGACGATCACACCAGCAGCGCCACCACCGACAGCAGTGCCGCCGTCACCACGGCATTGAGGGCCATTGCCAGGCTCGCCATCGCGCCGGCCGTCGCGTCCACCTGAAACGCCCGCGCGGTGCCGATCCCGTGTGCGGCAACGCCGAGGGCAAAGCCGCGCGCGCGGTAGTCACCCAGACCGAGCGCATTGAGTAGCGGCGTCGCGACCATCGCGCCGAAGACGCCCGCGAACAGCACGATCACCGCCGCCAGCGCCGGGACGCCGCCAAGCTGTCCCGCCACGGCCATCGCGACGGGCGTGGTGGTCGCCCTCGGCGCGATTGATGCGAGAATCTCGCGCGGCGCGCCGAACAGCGCCAGCACGCCGACCGCGCTGACGATCGAGGTCACCGCGCCCGCACCCAGCGCCAGCACGATCGGTATGGCCAGCCGGCGAATGCGTGCCCGCTCGCGCCAGACCGGCACCGCCAGCCCGACGACTGCCGGGCCGAGCAGGAAGCTGACCGGGAACGTCGCGGCCTTGTATGTCTCGTAGGAGGTGCCGCTCGCCAGCAGCAAGGCGATCAGCACCGGGGTGGTCCAGAGTACCGGATGCAGCAGCGGATGGCGGTCGCAGCGCTTTGATAGGGAGTCGAAGACCTCGAACACGGCCAGCGTGACCGTCAGCCAGAGCAGCGGGCTCGCCAGCAGTGCGGGATCGCTCATGCCTCGCCCTCCGGCGCGAAGCGGGCGAAGGCCCAGCGGAATACCAGCGCCGTCACGATCAGCGTCAGCAGCGTGGAGGCGACCGTGGCCGTCACCAGCCCCACGCCGTACCGCGAAAGAACCGGGCCTTCCTCGATCAGCCCGACGGCGGCGGGCACGAACATGATGGACAGGTGCGCGGTGAGCCAGCCGGTCACCACGGTCAGCGTCGGCCGCTCGCGCGGGACCAGCGCCAGCCATCCGACCAGCAGCACCATGCCGATGACCGCGCCGGGCAGGGGCAGGCCGGTGATTCGATGGATCGCTTCGCCCGCAAGCTGGCAGACGAGGAGGAGGAAGATGGCGCGCAGCATGACCGGGATAAAGCAGGGCGACACATGCTCGGCAATCCGCATTTCGGTCCGCCAAGTTGCGCCGCGCAACTATGCCCGATTGCGAGTCCCGCCCCCCTTGTGTATCGGCGCGCGCCATGACGGCTTACAAATCCGGCGATCCGACCACGCTCAACCGCCTCTACGGCCGCGCCAAGGGCAAACCCCTGCGCGCTGCGCAGCAGAGCCTCGTCGACGACCTGCTCCCGCGTATCTCCATGCCCGAAGACGGCCCGATCACCGCGCAGGTGCTGTTCGGCGACGATCGCCCGCTCCACTTCGAGATCGGTTTCGGCGGCGGCGAGCACATGGCGCAGCGTGCCGACATGCTGCCCGACCACGGATTCATCGGCGCCGAGCCCTTCCTCAACGGCGTGGCGCAGGCGCTTACCCACGTCAGCGGCGACAACGGCGCGCACCCGCCGATCGGCAACGTGCGCATCCATCACGGCGATGCACTGGAAGCGCTGGCGCGCATTCCGGACGGCTCGCTCTCGTTCCTCTACCTGCTGCACCCGGACCCCTGGCCCAAGGCGCGCCACGCCAAGCGCCGGATGATGAACGACGGCCCGGTCGACATGTTCGCCGCCAAGCTCAAGCCCGGCGGCGAGTTCCGCTTCGGCACCGACCACGCGATCTACCTGCGCCACGCGCTGATGGTGATGCAGCGCCACACCGAGCAGTTCGAGTGGCTATGCGAGAAGCCCGGCGATTTTCAGGTCCGTCCGGGCGGTTGGCCGCAGACGCGCTACGAGCACAAGGCGCGTACGGTTTACGGGCATGAGGTCTGGTATTTCCGTTACAGGCGGAAGTAGAAGTCCTGGGGCCATCGCCCCAGACCCCCATACTGTCGTCGCTGCGCGTGCAGTGGCCTTGGGGGACTACGCAACCCCTCCATTCGTCATTGCGAGCGCAGCGAAGCAATCCAGGGCGGTTTATGCGGCCCTGGATTGCTTCGCTGCGCTCGCAATGACGAGATTGGGGATATGCCAGCGGAATTGCGCCGCAGGCTTTATAAGTCTCCCGACGAAGCCTTGGCGGAACGACATCGTTTCGCGCATGACATCGACGGTGTACGGGGTGCAGGGGTGATAAACCCCTGCATGCTCCCCTTCAAATTCAGCCCGTGATCCCCGCAGCCGCCAGCGCCGCCAGCGTGAGAACGTCCGGCGCGATCGCGGTCATCGGCACGATCTGCACCGGCTTTTCCATGCCCAGCAGCATCGGCCCGATCGAGGTCGTTCCGCCGATCTCCTTGAGCAGCTTGGCCGAGATGTTGGCCGACTGCAGACCCGGCATGACCAGCACGTTCGCCGGAGCGGACAGGCGGCAGAACGGGTAGAGTTCCATGATCTTCGGGTTCAGCGCCGCATCGGGGGCCATCTCGCCCTCGTATTCGAAGTCGACCTCCTGCTGGTCGAGCAGCTGGATCGCCTCGCGCGTTGCGTCGAGCCACTTGCCCGCAGGGTTGCCGAAGGTCGAGTAGCTGAGGAAGGCGACGCGCGGTTCGTGGCCCAGCTTGCGGGCGACGGCGGCGGTTTCCTTGGCGATGACCACCAGTTCCTCGGCGGTGGGGCGCTCGTTGATGGTGGTGTCGGCCATGAAGACGGTGTGGTTCTTGCCGACCATCATGTGAATGCCACAGGGCAGTTCGCCCTCGGCCGGGTCGAGCACGCGGCGCACTTCCTTCATCGACTGCGCGAAGGGCCGGGTCATGCCCGTCACCATCGCATCGCCGACGCCCAGCTTGAGCAGGCCGGAGGCGAAGATGTTGCGGTCGGTGTTGCACATGCGCTGCACGTCGCGCTTCAGGAAGCCGCGGCGCTGCAGGCGGTCGTAGAGCATCTCCACCATCGGCTGGACGTGCTCGGACACCATCGAGTTCTCGATGTGGAAGCTCTCGGGGTTGGGCACGCCGAGGTCCGCCATCCGGTCGAGGATGGTCTGGGTGCGGCCCACCAGGATCGGCTCGCCGTAGCCGAAGTCGCGGTACTGGATCGCGGCGCGCAGGACGACTTCGTTGTCGGCCTCGGCGAAGATCACGCGCTTGGGGTTGGCTTTCAGCTGCTCGTAGACGCGCGTGAGGACCGAGGTGGTCGGGTTGAGGCGGGCCTTGAGCTGGTCGCGGTAGGCTTCGAAGTCCTCGATCGGCTTCTGGGCAACGCCTGAATCCATCGCGGCCTTGGCCACGGCCATCGGCACCACTTCCATCAGGCGCGGATCGAAAGGAGCAGGGATGATGTAGTCGCGGCCGAACTGCTGCGTCTCGCCGCCGTAGGCCGCCGCGACGTCCTCGTGGACCTGCTCGCGCGCCAGTTCGGCGATGGCGGTGGCGGCGGCGATCTTCATCTCCTCGTTGATCGCGGTCGCCCGCACGTCGAGCGCGCCGCGGAAGATGAAGGGGAAGCCGAGCACATTGTTGACCTGGTTCGGGTAGTCCGAACGGCCGGTGGCGACGATCGCGTCGGGGCGCACCGCCTTGGCGTCGGGCGGGGTGATCTCCGGGTCCGGGTTGGCCATCGCGAAGATGATCGGCTCGGGCGCCATCGACTTGACCATCTCGGGCGTGATCGCGCCCTTGGCCGAGAGGCCGAGGACGACATCGGCGCCGACGAGGGCTTCGGTCAGCGTGCGCTTGTCGGTCGAGACGGCGTGGGCGGACTTGAACTGGTCCACGCGCTCGCGGCCCGGGTAGATGACGCCGCGCGTGTCGCACACCAGCACGTTCTCATGCTTTACGCCCATGGACTTGATGAGCGAGGTGCAGGCCAGCGCCGAGGCGCCCGCGCCGTTTACCACGACCTTGATCTCGTCCAGCTTGCGACCGGTGATGAGGCAGGCGTTGATGAGGCCCGCCGCCGCGATGATCGCGGTGCCGTGCTGGTCGTCGTGCATGACCGGGATGTTCATGCGTTCGCGCAGGGTCTGCTCGATGATGAAGCATTCCGGCGCCTTGATGTCTTCAAGGTTGATGCCGCCGAAGCTGGGTTCCATCATCGCGATCGCCTCGATCAGCGCATCGGTGTCCTCGCTGGCGAGTTCGATGTCGATCGAATCGACGTCGGCGAAGCGCTTGAACAGGACCGCCTTGCCTTCCATCACCGGCTTCGACGCCAGCGCGCCGAGGTTGCCCATGCCCAGGATCGCGGTGCCGTTTGAGATCACGGCCACGAGGTTGCCCTTGGCGGTGTAGTCGTAGGCGGTGGCGGGATCGTCGGCGATGGCCTGCACCGGCACGGCGACGCCCGGCGAATACGCGAGGCTGAGGTCGCGCTGGGTGGCCATCGGCTTGGAGGCGATGATCTCGATCTTACCCGGGCGCTGGGTCTGGTGGTAGAACAGCGCCTCGCGATCGGTGAACTGGACCTTGGACTTATCGGACAAAGCTTGATCTCCCCAGATTTGCCAGAGGCCCTAACGGATGAAATCGCGACGCGATAGGGGAAAGGATGTCCCACCCCGCTTCCCAAAATGACAGGTGCGCCGCTAACGCTGCTGGCATGACTTCCGGCGCGACTCCGATGATGGCGCAGTACCTTGCGCTGCGCGAAGAGGCAGGTGACTGCCTGCTGTTCTATCGCATGGGCGACTTCTTCGAGCTGTTCTTCGAGGACGCGAAGACGGCGAGCCAGGTGCTCGACATCGCGCTGACCACGCGCGGCGAGCATCTGGGGCAGCCGATCCCGATGTGCGGGGTGCCGGTGCACGCGGCCGAGGGCTACCTCGCGCGGCTCATCAAGGCAGGCTGCCGCGTCGCCATCGCCGAGCAGACCGAGACCCCCGCCGAAGCCACGGAACGCGCCCGCAGGGAAGGCCGCGCCTCCAAGTCGCTGGTCGCGCGCGGCATCGTGCGCTTCGTCACGGCGGGCACGCTGACCGAGGAATCGCTGCTCGAGCCGCGCCGCGCCAATGTGCTGGCGGCCGCGTGCGAGGTTCGCGGGATCGTCGGCATCGCGGCTTGCGACATCTCCACCGGCCGCATGGAACTGGAAGAGTGCGCGCCCGAGCGGCTGGCGGCGGCGCTGGCCCGGCTGGGCGCGAGCGAGCTGGTGGTGCCCGAGGGCTGGGATCAGGCTCCCGATGGCGCCATCGGGCGCGGCGGCCACGAATTCTCCTCCGACGGCGGCGAGGAGCGGCTGAAGCTGGTCCACGGCGTAGCCACGCTCGACGGCTTCGGGGCCTTCACGCGGGCGATGCTCGCGGCTGCGGGGGGGCTCATCGCCTATCTCGACCATGTCGGGCGGGGCAAGCTGCCGCTGCTGCTCCCGCCAGAGGCGCGCGCAAGCGACGCCGCACTGGCGATGGACGAAGCCACGCGCGCCAGCCTCGAAATCCTCGAAGCCTCAAGCGGCGGACGCAAGGGCAGCCTCATCGACGCGATCGACCGCTGCGTCACCGGCGCGGGCGCGCGCCAGCTGGCGGACGATCTTTCCGCGCCGCTGACCGACCGCATGGCGATCGCCGAGCGGCTGGAACTGGTCGAATGGCTCCACGGCGATGCGCTGCTGCGCGAGGACATGCGCGCGGCGCTGCGGGCACTGCCCGACGTGGGCCGCGCGCTCGGTCGCGTAGTGGCGGGGCGCGGCTCTCCGCGCGATCTCGGCCAGCTGCGGGATGGCTTGAGCGGTGCACGCCGGATCGCCGACCGGCTGGGGCAGATGGATGACGTGCCGGTGCTGCTGGACCAGGTGCTGCCCGATCTTGGCGGGCATGGCGCACTGGTCGATCACTTCTCGCGCGCGCTGGTGGAGACGCCTCCGACCGAACGCGGGCAGGGCGGCTACATCGCCAGTGGCTATGATGCCTCGCTCGACGAACTGCGCGTGATGTCGGGCAATGCCCGCCGTGCCATCGCTGCGCTGGAGGCCAAGTACCGCGAGGATACCGGCGTCGCCTCGCTCAAGATCAAGCATAACAACGTGCTCGGCTACTTCATCGAGGTTGCCCAGCGGCATTCCGACCGGCTGATGGAGCCCGACAGCGGCTTCTCGCACCGCCAGACGATGGCAGGCGCGATGCGCTTCAACGCGCTGGCGCTGCACGAGGAAGCCGCGCGCATCACCGAGGCGGGCGGCCATGCCCTCGCGGCGGAGGATGCGCATTTCGAGACGCTGGTGGCCGAGGCCGTCGCCGCACGGCGGGAGATCGCCCGCACCGCCGCCGCGCTGGCCCGCATCGATGTTGCCGCCGGTCAGGCCGAACGCGCCGCCGAGGGCAACTGGACGCGCCCGCAAGTGGTCGATGGCCTTGCGCTGGAGATCGAGGGCGGGCGGCATCCGGTGGTGGAAGCGGCCCTGAAGGCGCAGGGCGAACGTTTTGTGGCGAACGACTGCCGCCTCGCCAGCCATAACCGGCTCTGGCTGATCGGCGGCCCGAACATGGGCGGTAAATCGACCTTCCTGCGCCAGAACGCGCTGATCGTGCTGCTCGCGCAGGCAGGCGGCTTCGTGCCCGCCAAGGCGGCGCGGATCGGCATGGTCGACCGCCTGTTCAGCCGCGTCGGCGCTTCGGACAACCTCGCGCGGGGGCGTTCGACCTTCATGGTCGAGATGGTGGAAACCGCCGCCATCCTTGCGCAGGCGAGCGAGCGCAGCTTCGTGATCCTCGACGAAGTCGGGCGCGGCACGTCCACCTACGACGGCCTCGCGCTGGCGTGGGCGGTGGCCGAGGCGGTGCACGAAACCAACCGCTGCCGCTGCCTTTTCGCCACGCACTATCACGAGATGGCGCGGCTGGCGGAGACCTGCGAGGCGCTCTCGCTCCACCACGTCCGCGCGCGCGAGTGGAAGGGCGATCTCGTCCTCCTCCACGAACTGGCCGAGGGTCCGGCGGACCGCAGCTACGGCCTCGCCGTGGCGCGGTTGGCGGGCGTTCCGCCCAAGGTCATCAGCCGGGCGAAGTCGGTGCTGGAAAAGCTGGAGAAGGGCCGCGCCGAAACCGGGGGCCTCGCGGCGGGCCTCGGCGACCTGCCGCTGTTCGCCGCCGCTGAGGCGACCCGCGAGGAGGAGTGCGATACCTTGCGCGACAAGCTGCGTGACATGGACGTGGATGCGCTGTCTCCGCGCGATGCGCTGGAAATCCTCTACGACCTCAAGCGCGAGGCAGGCACGGAGTCTTAACCTCTCGCTGTTATCCCGTCGGCATGTTCGGCACCAAGATCACGCATGTTTTTCGCAGCCGCTGGCATGCGCTGATGTGGTCGGCGGGAGTGCTCGCAACGGCCTATTGCAGCATTCCGACGCCGGATAATGGCGATACGGGCACCGACTCCGCCGCCCAGCAACAGGCGCAGGCGGAGCAGGCTCAGCAGGCCATGGCGGCATGGTCCAACGCGACCGGCGGAAAATGAGATGGCGCTGTCCCGGGGGTGATCAGGGGCAGGCTGGCCTAAAGCGTATTTTCCAGAATGGTTCTTCCGAACCTCCATCACTGTCATTCCCGCGAAGGCGGGAATCCATCTCCCGAGAGTGCCTGCTGCGCGAGAATCAGCTGGGTCCCCGCCTTCGCGGGGATGACGGCCGGTGTCTTGTCCGATGTCGCCTCGTCTAAAAGGCCGCGAGCGACCCCCGGATCAGTTTCAACACCGTCTTAAGAATCGTCGTCGCTGAATTCCGGGTCGGCCGCATTGTCCTTGCCGTAGCGGCTTTCGAGATCGTCCATCGTTTCCTCGCCGTCGTAGGCGGACATGTCGATGGTGCCGCTGGTGTCCATCTGGTTCATGTGATCGACGATGTCCTGAACGTCGTCCTCACCCTGAATACCGCCCTTGGCCTTGTCGCTGTAGCCGAGGCCCTTGGCACCGCGCGCCTGCGCCTGTTCGGCGATGGTCTGTGCCTGCGCGGCTTCGTCTTCCTGCTCGTCGTTCACCGTTTCCGGGGCGAGGTCGTCGGGGCGGTCGGTCATTTTGGGATTCTCCTTCGTCTGGTGAAACGAGTAGGAGAACGGGGAGGTTCCAAAGAGGAATCTGGGGCCATCGCCCCAGACCCCCGAACTGTCGTCGTTGCGCGCGCAGCCGCGTCAGTCTTACATTGCGCCGCAGGCTATAATGTCTTCCGACGCCGCGTCAGTGAGTGACGCAGCTACGCGCGTGATCTCGGCAGTTTACGGGGTGCAGGGGTGGTAAACCCCTGCTTTATCCCTTTTGCAGATTACCGCGAAGGAACCGGCGTCTCGCCGGAATAATCGTAGAACCCCTTGCCCGACTTGCGGCCGTACCAGCCTGCTTCGACGTACTTCTGCAGCAGCGGCGCGGGGCGGTATTTCGGGTCGCCGGTGGTCGAGTGGAAGACCTTCATGATCTCGAGCAGGGTGTCGAGGCCGACGAAGTCCGCCAGCGTCAGCGGTCCCATCGGGTGGTTGAGGCCGATCTTGCAGCCGGCGTCGATATCCTCGACCGAGCCGATGCCGGCGCCGAGCACGAAGATCGCTTCGTTCAGCATCGGGCACAGGATGCGGTTGACGACGAAGCCGGGTTCGTCGCCCGCGAGCACCACGGTCTTGCCCAGTTTCTCGCCGAACGCCTTCATGCGGTCGATGGTGTCCTGCGAGGTGGCGAGGCCGGGGATCACTTCGACCAGGCCCATCAGCGGGACCGGGTTGAAGAAGTGCAGGCCGCAGAAGCGCGCGGCGTCGGGCGAGCTGGCGGCCATGCGGGTGATCGGGATCGAGCTGGTGTTGGACGCCATGATGGCGCCCGCGCCGAGCACCTTGCCGGCGGCTTCGAAGATCTTGTGCTTGATGTCCTCGCGCTCGGTGGCGGCTTCGATGATGAGGTCGCAGGCCGACATTGCGGAGTAGTCGGCAGCGGGGGTGATGCGGGCGAGCAGCGCGTCGGCGTCGGCCTGGATGATCTTTTCCTTGGCGACCAGCTTGGCCAGGCCCTTGGCGATGCCGGCCTTGCCCTTTTCGGCGTTCTCGAGGCTGACGTCCGTGAGGATCACGTCCATGCCCTTGCTCGCCACGGTCTGGGCGATGCCCGACCCCATGATGCCTGCGCCGATGATGCCGACTGACTGCACTGCCAAACTCCTCTGTCGTTTAACCGGGCGCTTAACACCTCGGGATCGCGGAGGGAACCTAGCGGTTTTGTCCCGGCACCCAAAGCACGTCATCGGCGCCGTCGCGATTGACCGCACGGGCGAGGACGAAGAGGTAGTCGCTCAACCGATTGAGATAGCCGAGCGCGGCGGGGTTCACGGCATCGGTCGCGGCGAGCGCGGTGGCGCGACGTTCGGCGGCGCGGGCAGAGGCGCGGGCGACGTGGACGCGCGCGGCGGCCTCGCTCCCGCCGGGCAGGATGAAGCTGCGCAGGGGGGAGAGGTTTTCGTTGATCGCGTCGATGGCATTTTCGAGCCAGACGACTTGTGCGGGGACGATGCGCAGGGTCATCTCGCCGGGGGTGAAGTCGGTGCCCGGTGTTGCCAGATCAGCGCCAAGGTCGAACATGTCGTTCTGGATGTGAGTGAGCGTAGGGGCGTGTTGAGTGCCGGTGAGTGCCGCTATGGCCACCCCTATCGCACAGTTCGCCTCATCCACGGCACCGATCGCCTCCATGCGCGCAGCATGCTTGGGCAGGCGCGAGCCATCGACGAGGCCGGTGGTGCCGTCATCGCCGGTGCGGGTGTAGATCTTGTTGAGCCGGACCAAGGATCAGCGCGCCATGGCCAGGAGCAGCGCACAGACCAGCACGGCGGCGGCCTGATACTTGATGCGGTTGAACATCATCTTGTTCTGCAGCAACTGGTTAGCCGACGGGCCGGTGGCGTTCGGGTCGCGGTGCAGGTCTTCCTTCGTGCTGTTCATGAAGGCGACGATGCCGCGCACGAGGCTGACGATCACCATGACCACCAGCACGAGGATTACGGGCACGAGAATGTAGCTCATGGCGCGTGGTGTAACCCTTGCGAGAACGAAAGGCCAGCGGGCAGCACGCCGGTGCGCAATGCCTCGGCGATGGCGCGGCCGTCCTCCCCGGCGCGGCGGCGGTCGGCGAGCGAGGGGGCGCCGCGCCGCTTGGCCAGCTTGCGTCCGTCCGGCTCGATGAGCAGCGGATGGTGGAGCCAGGTCGGCACCGGCAGGCCGAGCAGCGCCTGCAGCAGCCGGTGCACGTGGCTTGCCGGGAACAGGTCCATGCCGCGGGTAACGAGGGTTACGCCATCCGTCGCATCATCCAGCGTGACGGCGAGATGGTAGCTGGCGGGAAGGTCCTTGCGCAGCAGTACGACATCGCCGAAAATCTGCGGGGTAGCGGCCTGCGATCCGGCGCCTTCGTCCCGCCATTCGAGCGGGCCGGTGAGTGTCATCGCCTTCGTTACGTCGAGGCGCCATGCGGCATTCTCGGGATCGACTTCCCGGTGTCGGCAGGTTCCCGGATACACCGGGCCGTCTGGTCCGACCTGCGTGGCGGCGGCGGCGATTTCGGCGCGGGTGCAGGTGCAGGGGTAGAGCAGGCCCATCGCCTTCAGCTGCTCTCCGGCGGAGGCATGACTGGCCAGCCGGTGGGACTGGAACACCGCCTCGCCGTCCCATTCGAGGCCCAGCCATGCGAGATCGCGGAAGAATTCCTCCACGAACTCCGGGCGACTGCGTTCGCCATCGATGTCTTCGATCCGGAGGATGAATTCGCCATCGCGCGCCTTTGCCGTGTCGTGCGCGACGATCGCGGCATAGGCATGGCCGAGGTGCAGCGGGCCGTTGGGGCTGGGGGCGAAGCGGGTGCGCATCGGCTTTGTCCTAGCGTTCGCCGTGCCATCCGCAAACATCCCTGTGGATTGCGGAAGGGCCTCGCGAATCCGCCATCTTGACGCGGACTCCGTCAAGTGCTGGAACTAACGCATGGACTGCCATCAAACCGCAATCCCGGCCTGCGACAGGAGGCCATGCTCAAGTCGGAGCTGATAGAGCGCGCGGCCCGGTTCCGCAGCGCGGAGGGTGATCCCTCCCGAAGTCTTTCAGACTGCCCTGCTCTTGTGCTGAATGCGGATTACACACCGCTATCCTATTATCCGCTCAGCCTTTGGCCTTGGCAGACCGCGATCAAGGCGGTGGTGCTGGAGCGGGTCGATATCGTTTCAAGCTACGAACGCGCCGTACATAGTCCGAACTGGACGATGCAGATCCCCTCGGTAATCGCCCTGCGCCAATACGTGAAACCGAGCGAATTTCCTGCTTTCACTCGCTTCAACCTGTTCCTGCGTGACCGGTTCTCCTGTCAGTATTGCGGCAGCCCGCATAATCTCACTTTCGACCATGTCGTTCCGCGTCGACTGGGCGGGCGGACGAGCTGGGAGAACATCCTTACCGCTTGTGCCCCCTGCAATCTCAAGAAGGGTGGGCGCACGCCCAAGCAGGCGAACATGCCGCCGCTGGTGCCACCGATCCGCCCGACCAGCTGGCAGTTGCAGGAGCGCGGGCGCGGGTTCCCTCCCAACTATCTGCACGAAACCTGGCGCGACTGGCTCTACTGGGATATCGAACTGGAAGAATAAGGCTTCAGAAGCCGAGCATTTCCGGTCGGAACAGCCGCCGCCGCGATACGCGTTTACCTGAAAGCATGAACACTCCGTCGCCGACGTAATGCAGGTATTCCGGCTGTTTTGGCGCAGGACGTGCGCTGATATGCGTTACTTCCAGAATGAACAGGTTGTAGCGCTCTATCGCGCGGTCGTCCCGCAACCGACATTCCAGCTGCGCGTGGCATTGCGGCAGTACCGGGGCATCGACGTCTTGCGCTTCAGCCCTTTCGAGACCGAATGCGGCGAATTTGTCGATTTCCTCGCCGGAGGAATTGCCGACGCGCACTACGGCATCGAGCATGTCGCCGGTCGGAACGTTGAGAACGCACTGGCCTGAGGCGCAAAGCATGTCGAAGCTTCGGCATCCGCGTGAAACAATGCAGCTGATCATCGACGGCGTGCGTTCGAGGACCTGGTGCCAACCCACCGTCATGACATTGTCGTTCCCCGCGTGGCGAGTGGTCAGCAGGACCACCGGCCCGGGTTCGAGGAACTGCCGGGCACGAGAGGCGGGGATGCTTTCGAAGCGCTCTGCTGCAAGCAGGGGCGATGTGGCCAAGATCGGGGGCTCCTGTCGCTGGAGTGGCCCTTGCTCAGCGAATTACATCCATTTCGGTTTCTTTTTGCTGCGATGAACCGTTCAGTGGATGGTTTCAGCCGTTGCAGGCTGCTCGTCGATCCCGGCATCGACGGCCGCGGCGACCGCCACGTCCATGGTGACATTGCCGATCGTCCGCATCAGGTCGGGCAGGACTTCAACTGCGACCAGGACGCCCAGCGGCCAGAGCGGCACGCCCATGGCTGCCGCGATCGGTCCGATCGATGATACGAAGCTGATCGTGCCAGGCAGCGAGACGGCGCCAAAGGTGGTCGCGAAGGCCACGAAGGCGCCGGCAGCGAGTGCTCCGGTCGTGAGTTCCAGTCCTGCTAGCTTTGCCGCATAGACCGCCACGGCCATATTCATCGCCGGGCCGGTGGCGCGAAAAAGCGTGACGGCGAGCGGCAGCACGAACTCCGCAGTCGTCGACGAGACACCCAGCTTACGGCTCGACGCCAGCATGGCTGGCACGGTCGCGATCGAGGACTGGGTGGAAATGGCGACGACCTGTGCAGGCAGCATCGCGGCCGCGAAGGCGGGCAGGCTG
>NZ_ALVC01000361.1:0-3547 GCF_000293195.2 Sphingomonas sp. LH128 | reverse complement strand
AGACGCTCTGAGCAGGCGGTGCCGCAGCCCGAACACGACTACATCGTGGTGGGGTCGGGCGCGGCCGGAGGCACCGTCGCGGCGCGGCTTGCCGAAGCGGGAATGCGGGTGCTGGTGATCGAGGCCGGGCCGGACCCCTGCGCCGGGGACGCGAGGACACAGGCGGACTACGCGGTGCCCGCCTTCCATCCCTTCGCCTCGGAGAACCCCGAATTCGCGTGGGATTACCGCGTGCGGCATTTCGCCGCTCCTGCAGGCGACCTCGTCAGCTACCCCCGCGCCGGGGCGCTCGGGGGCTGCACGGCGCACAATGCGATGATCTTCCTGGTCCCGCCAGACAGCGACTGGGCGCATCTGGCCACCCTGACCGGCGATCCGGGCTGGTCGCCCGAAGCGATGCGCCGCCATCGCAAGTTGGTCGAGGACTGCCGCCACCGCCCGCTCTGGCGCCTGCTCGCCCGCCTCGGCATCGACCCGACCGGACATGGCTGGGACGGCTGGCTGCCGGTCGAGAAAGCGGCACCGATGCGCGCCTTTCGCGATGCGGCGCTGATCCGCTCGCTGCTGCTGGCGACGCTGGTGGACGTGGCGCGGGGCCGAAACTGGCTCTCGCGCATCGGCGTGTTCCTGCGCGACTGGGGCGATCCCAACGACGGCAGGCGGCAGGACCGCGAACAGGTCTGCTACACCCCGCTCACCACGCGCGGCCACGCCCGCAGCGGCGCGCGCGAGCGGCTGGAGGCCGTGCGCGAGGCTCATCCGGATCGCATCACGATCCTGACGGACTGCCTCGTCACCCGCGTCCTGTTCGACAAGAGCGGGGTCACGAACGGCGTCGCATGGCTGAAAGGCCGCCACCTTCACCACGCCAGCCCGCAGGCGGGCCCAAACTCCGGCACCATAAGCGAGGAAGGCGCCAGCTTCGCCCGGCGCGAGGTCATCCTCGCAGGCGGCGCCTTCGCCACGCCGCAACTGCTGATGCTATCGGGCATCGGCGACGCCGGCCATCTCGCCGAACACGGCATCGCCTGCCGCAAGCATCTGCCGCAAGTCGGATGCAACCTGCAGGACCGCTACGAGATCGGTCTGGTCCACCGCATGGCGAAGCCTTGGCGCTCGCTGCAGGGCGCGACCTTCAGCCCCGGCGATCCGCTGCACCACATGTGGCGGAAGCGGCGGCGGGGCATGTACATCTCGAACGGCGCGGCGCTCGCCGCGCTGCGTCGCTCCAGCACCGCGCGGGACCACGCGCCCGACCTGTTCCTGATGGGGCTCATGGCGCGCTTTAAAGGGTACTATCCCGGCTATTCCGCCGAGCTTTGGCCGGGGCTCGACGGGTTCAGCTGGACCGTGCTCAAGGGCCAGACCGGCAACCGCGCGGGCACCGTGCGCCTTGCCTCCGCCGACCCGCGCGATCCGCCGCGCATCGACTTCGCCCACTTCGCGGAAGACGGGGAGGCCGACCTCACCGGCCTCGTCGAAGGACTGGAGATGGCCCGCGCCCTCGCCCGCCCGCTGATCGCGCGCGGGGTGATCGCCGAGGAGGAACTGCCCGGCCCTCACCTCACCGGCGCGCCCTTGCGCGACTGGGTTCGCGCCAATGCCTGGGGGCATCACGCCTGCGGCAGCGCCGCGATCGGGCCGGTGCTCGATCCCTCGGGCCGGGTCCACGGGATCGAGCGGCTGCGCGTGGTCGATGGCTCGATCTTCCCGCGCATCCCCGGCCTGTTCATCGCCGCGCCGATCTACCTCGCGGCCGAGAAGCTGGCCGCCGACATCCTGCGCCTGAATAGGGAGAGCTGACCGATGCTGCGCTTTCTGCACCGCCTGCTCGAAGCGGGCCTCCATTTCGAGCGGCGCTTCGATCCCTTCTTCCGCCCCGCGCTCGACGCGGTGGTGCGCATGCCGCTGACACGGTTCTTCAACTGGACCATCAACCTCACCCGTAGCCGCGATGTGCCCCCGCTGGCGCAGGAGCGCATCGATCCCGACGAGGACATCAGCCTCGACACCATCATCGCCGAGATGCAGCATCACCTCGACCTCGACTTCACTCCCGGCACTTACGAACGCGCGGGCAACACCAAGACCCACGGCCTCGTCCGGGCGACTTTCACGGTATTGCCGGGCCTGCCCGAGCACGTGCGCCGGGGCGTCTTCGCGGCGGAGCGCAGCTTTCCCGCATGGGTCCGCTTCTCCAACCCCGGCCCCCATGTCGAGCCCGACATCGACGACGTCGGCTTCGGCTCAATGAGCGTGAAGCTATGCGACGTGCCCGGCCCCAAGCTGATGGACGACGAGAATTCCACGCAGGACTTCACCTCGGTCACCGTCATCACCTTCCCCACGCCCGACACGCGCACCAACGCGCACCTACAATACTGGAGCCGCCGCGAGATGGGGGTCTGGTACTTCCTGAACCTCAGGCGCCCGCACGTGCGCGACTTCATCATGCAGGCGCTGTGGAACCGTACGCTCGCCAATCCGCTGGCCAACACGTACTTCTCCTGCACGCCCTACCTGCTGGGAGAGGGGCAGGCGATGCAGTACAGTTTCCACCCCCTCACCCCCGTCACGACGCGCATTCCCCGCCTGCCGCTGCGCCCCGGCGACGACTACCTGCGCGACAACCTCGCCGCCTCGCTGCGAGAAGGCGAGGCCTGTTTCGAGATGCGCCTGAGGCTGCAGCGCGACCCGTTCCTCCAGCCGATCGAGCAGGGCGCAGTGCTGTGGGACCCGGCGCGCACGCCCTATATTCCGGTGGCGCGGATCACGATCCCGGCCCAGGAATTCCGCTCGCCTGCACAGTTCGCCTTCGCCCGGCAACTGACGTGGAACCCCTGGCACTGCGTCCCGGAGCATCGCCCCCTCGGCAACCAGAACCGCGCACGGCAGCGGCTCTACTTCGAGATGTCGCGCTACCGGCAGGGCAAGAACGGCGAAAGCCACGCCGAGCCGACCGGGCACGAACAGTTCGACTAGGGCCTGATCGTGTTTGACTGATACCCCGCTTCGTCATCCCCGCGAAGGCGGGGACCCATCTGATGACGGTGCAATTTGCCACTTCAGGAGTTGGGTTCCCGCCTTCGCGGGAATGACGATGATTGAATTGAAGTCGGTCACACGCCAGCTTTTCGCCACCCGCAAGCACAGCGAAGCAATGACGAATTAGGGCGCGTCCTCGAGTATCCGCGCCAGCCCGCCGATCCCCGGCAGGAAGAAGTACGCCCCGCCCACCACCGTCACGAAGCGCGGCAGTCCGGCGACGAGGCGCGGATTGCCATCCCCGTCGTGCCACGCGAAGGCGTCCGTCACCTGCCCGCTGCGGACCGGACAGCGGTTGCCCAGCAGCGGGTCCTGCTCGCCCGAAAGCCCGCCGAAGTAGGGGCTGGCGATCCAGCTACCCTGCACGAATTCGAACTGCCGCGCGAGGCTGGCGTTGAGGCAGATGAAGTGCAGCCCGCACTCTTGCGCCACCGCCTCTCCGGCGATCACCGCAAGCGGCTCCGGCGCCGCGCCATAGGGCCGCCCCCGCCGCAGGAGCCGA
>NZ_ALVC01000360.1:0-12951 GCF_000293195.2 Sphingomonas sp. LH128 | reverse complement strand
GGGCGCGGGCCGGTGCCGCCTCTCTCAAAAAAGAAGAGGATTTGCCTCGATGAACAAGATCTACCCCAGTGCGGAGGCCGCGCTGGAAGGCGTGCTCAAGGACGGCCTGCTGATCGCCAGTGGCGGTTTCGGGCTTTGCGGCATCCCTGAAAGGCTGCTCGACGCGATCCGCGATGCGGGCGTCAAGGACCTGACGTTCGCCTCGAACAATGCCGGCATCGACAACGAAGGCATCGGCAAGCTGCTGCGCACCAAGCAGGTGAAGAAGATGATCTCGTCCTACGTGGGCGAGAACAAGGAGTTCGAACGCCAGTTCCTCGCCGGTGAGCTTGAAGTCGAGTTCTGCCCGCAAGGCACGCTGGCCGAGCGCATGCGCGCCGGCGGCGCTGGCATTCCGGGCTTCTACACCAAGACCGGCGTGGGCACGCAAGTCGCCGAAGGCAAGGAAGTGAAGCAGTTCCGCGGCGAGGACTACATCCTCGAGGAAGGGATCTTCGCCGACCTGTCGATCGTCAAGGCGTGGAAGGCGGACGCAACCGGCAACGTCGTGTTCCGCAAGACCGCGCGCAACTTCAACGTGCCCGCCGCCACGTGCGGCAAGGTCTGCGTGGTCGAGGTGGAGGAGATCGTCCCCACCGGCTCGCTCGATCCCGACGCGATCCACCTGCCGGGTGTCTTCGTCCAGCGCATCGTCGTGGGCGCGCCTTACGACAAGAAGATCGAGTTCACGACGACGCGTGAAAGGGAGGCCGTCTGATGCCCTGGAATCGTAACGAAATGGCCGCGCGCGCGGCGAAGGAGCTTCAGGACGGGTTCTACGTGAACCTCGGCATCGGCATTCCGACGCTAGTGGCGAACTACGTGCCCGAGGACATCACCGTCACCCTGCAGAGCGAGAACGGCATGCTTGGCATCGGGCCGTTCCCCTACCCGGACGAGGTCGATCCCGATCTCATCAATGCGGGCAAGCAGACCATCAGCGAGCTGCCGCACTCGGCCTATTTCGACAGCGCCACCAGCTTCGGCATGATCCGCGGCGGGCACATTGACCTGACCGTGCTGGGCGCGATGGAAGTGGCCGAGAACGGCGACATCGCCAACTGGATGATCCCCGGCAAGATGATCAAGGGCATGGGCGGCGCCATGGACCTCGTCGCGGGCGTGAAGAAGATCATCGTCGTCATGGAGCACACCTCCAAGAACGGCGATCCCAAGTTCATACCCGCCTGCACCCTGCCGCTGACGGGCGTGGGCGTGGTGGACATGGTGATCACCGACCTCGCGGTGTTCCAGCGCCCGGACCACGACAGTCCGTTCAGGCTGATCGAACTCGCGCCCGGCGTGACGGCCGAGGAAGTCGCCGCGAAGACGACGGCGCATTACGTGAGCTGACCGCAGGAAGGCCCACCCCCGCCCCCTCCCGCAAGCGGGAGGGGAGAAGAGCGACCAAGCCCTCCCGCTTGCGGGAGGGCCGGAAGGCTTGAGAGGCCAGCGAACTGGCCGGACGGGGTGGGCAGAACCCGCCGATCACGCTATCCCTCGCGCACTCTTCGCAAGGGACCATCCATGACTTACACCCTCATCACCGCGAACCGGAACTATTCGAGCTGGTCGCTGCGCCCGTGGGTGCTGATGAAAGCGCTCGCCATCCCGTTCGAGGATGAGCTTGAGCCCTTCACCATGCCGGTGAACTACGACGCGTTCCGCAGCTTTTCCCCCACCGGCCAGGTGCCCGCGCTGATCGACGAGGAGCGTACCGTGTGGGATTCGCTCGGCATCACGCTCTATCTCGCCGACCGCCATCCCGCCGTCTGGCCCAAGGCGCCTGACGCCCGCGCCTTCGCCCAGAGCGCGGTATGCGAGATGCACGCGGGCTTCTCCGCCTTGCGCAATGTGTGCACGATGAACGTGGGCGTGCGCGTGAAGCTGCGGCCGATGAGCGGCGCGCTGGTCCGCGAGATCCACCGCCTGCGCGAGATGTTCGAGGAAGGGCTGGGGCGCTTCGGCGGACCCTGGCTGGCAGGCGCCGAGTTCACCGCCATCGATGCCTTCTACGCGCCGGTTGCCTTCCGCATCCGCACGTATGGCCTTGACGTCGGCGGCGGGCAGGCCTGGGTCGATGCGATGCTCGCCCACCCTGCCATGCGCCAGTGGGAGGAGGAAGCCCTCGCCGAGACCTGGCGCGAGGAAAGCCACGAGGCCGAACTGGCCGAAGCCGGCGCGATCATCGCCGACTACCGCGCCCCCGCCTGACGCCATGCGCATCCTGCTGACGGGCTCTTCCGGCTGGCTGGGTCGGCATCTGGCACCGCTGCTGGCCTTGCGCGGGCACGAGGTCATCGGCCTCGACGTGGCGACGGGCGCTGCGACGACGGTGCTGGGTTCGGTGGCGGACCGCGCGCTGGTGTTCCGCACCGTCGCGGACCACGGGATCGAGGCGGTGATCCACTCGGGCGCGCTGCACAAGCCGGACATCGCCCGGTTCGGGCGGCGGGCCTTCGTTGACGTCAACGTTACGGGCACGCTCAACCTGCTGGAAGCGGCGGTGGATGCGAGACACGCACGCTTCGTGTTCACCTCGACCACCTCGCTGATGGTGCGAGAAGACGTGCGCGCCGGGGCAGGCGAGCACGGCGCGTGGTGGATGGACGAGGCGTTCGGCCCGCTCGCCCCGCGCAACGTCTATGGCATCACCAAGCGCACCGCCGAGGACTTGTGCCGCCAGATCGCGCACGAAAGCGGCATGGCCGTGGCGATCCTGCGCACCGGGCGGTTCTTCCCGGAGGACGACGATACGCACGTGGTCCCCTCCGGCCCCAACCTCAAGGCAAACGAGTTCCTCAACCGCCGCCTGACCGTGGGTGATGCCGCGCTCGCCCACCTTGCCGCGCTGGAGCGGATCGAGGGGTGTGAGACTTTCGTGCTCTCCGCCCCGCCGCCTTTCGCGCGCGAGGATGCGGCGCAGCTGGCCCGCGATGCGCGCGCCGTGATCGCCCGTTACCATCCCGATGCCGCCGACCTCTACGCCCGCGCGGGCTGGGTTCTGCCCGAGAGGATCGAGCGCGTCTACGATCCCGCCAAGGCCGCTCGCCTGCTCGGCTGGCGTGCCGAAACCGATTTCGCCGCGATCCTCACCGCCCTGCGCGGCGGCGCGGAGATGCCCTTCGCGCATGACCCGGAGTGGATTTCTCCAGTCCTCGGCGGTTTGCCTGCATAGTCTTGCGGCGGTCATCCAGTCGTGCGCATAACCCGCCCGAACTCTAATGGGAGAACATCCAATGGCCGACCTCGCCTCCATCCCGCTCACCCGCATCGACGGCAAGCCCGACACCCTCGGCGATCACGCCGGCAAGGTGCTGCTGGTGGTCAACGTCGCGTCCAAGTGCGGCCTCACCCCGCAGTACGAGGGCCTCGAGGCGATCTACGGCGAATACAAGGACAAGGGCTTCGAGGTGCTGGGCTTCCCGGCCAACGACTTCGGCGCGCAGGAGCCCGGCACGCATGAGGAAATCGCCGAGTTCTGCTCGATCAACTACGGCGTCTCGTTCCCGCTCTTCGCCAAGGCCGACGTTACCGGCGAGGCCAAGCAGCCGCTTTACGCCGCGCTGACCGAGGCGGTGCCCACCAAGCAGGGCGACGTCGAGGGCATGAAGGAGAAGTTCAAGGGCTACGGCATCGTCCCGAACGACGATCCCGAAGTGCTGTGGAACTTCGAGAAGTTCCTGATCGCGCGCGACGGTTCGGTCGCGGGCCGTTTCGCGCCGGGCACCGCGCCGCAGGACCCGCTGCTGACCGGCGCGATCGAGGCTGAACTGGCGAAGTAAGCGGAAGGAGGCCCACCCCCAGCCCCTCCCGCAAGCGGGAGGGGAGAAGAGGGGAGCGCCCTCCCGCAAACGGGAGGGAGCAGAGAGAACGCCCTTCCGCTTGCGGGACGGCCGGGAGGCTTGGCAGCTTGCTGCTTAGCCGGACGGGGTGGGCCGAAAGCCCGCCCCTCAATCCCCCACCAGCACGAACGCAGCCCACGTCGCAGGATGCGCCCCGCCCGGCACGTCGTGTGCCTTCAGCACCTCGACTTGCGCGCGCCGCAGCGCCTCCGCCCGCGAAACCTTACCATGCGCTCCTTCGAGCGTGCGCAGCGTCAGCCGTCCGGCCACGTCGTCGCGCACCGGCCAGTGCGAGAGCAGCAGCGCCCGCGATCCCGCCGAGATGAAGGCCCGGGCGAGCCCCGAATAGGTCGGCGCATTCTCGCTGTCGCCCGCGCCGGTGTCGCAGGCGGAGAGGATCACCCAGTCCGCATCGAGGCGCAGCCGCGCAATCTCCGAGGCGGTCAGCAGCCCGTCGTCGAGGGGCGTCGCGAGCTTGGGCGGGGTCATGACGAGGGCCGGCTCCACCAGGCCCCGCAAGCCTCCGCCGACGAGGCCGTGCGTCGCAAAGGCGATCACCCGCGCCTGGTCGAGAGGGGCCTGCTTTACCGCCGCCTCGGTCGCCTGCGGGCCGATCAGGAGCTGGCTGTCGCCCGCGAAGTGACTGGCCATGGTGCGCAGTTCACGCTCGGCATCGGGCAGGCTGCCGAGCCGGGCAAGCGATTCCACGCTGACGTCGCCCACTTTGAGCGCCGAGGCGGATCGCGTCGCCAGCATGGTCGGCGGTCCCAGCAGAGGGGCGCCGATGCCCGCGAAGGTGGCTGTTCCCTTTCCTGTCTCCGCCCGCCGGGGCAGGGGATCGGCGCGGATCATCACGCTGGTGGCAAGATCGCGGGCCAGCCAATGCGTATTGCGCAGAGCCTGAGGATCGGTGTCCGCGCCCTCGGGCGTGCGCGTCACCAGTGCAGCGAAAGGCAGGGTGGCAAGGCTGCCGGGGGCGAGGATTTCCAGTTCGCGCACCGATCGCAGCGCTTTGCGGACAGGGTCCGGGAAGATCAGGCGAAACAGTTCGAACGCGGCCTGCCGGTCGAACCCGGCACGGCCTTCGTCGAGCAGGCCGTTCTCGATCGAGGCGCGCAGGCGCTGCTGCAGCTGCATCAGGTGCCGCCCCGAGACCTCGGCATCGCCCGAGACGACACCATCATGCGAGACCAGCTGGGTCACCAGACCGCCTTCGTCGGCGCCGACGAGCAGCAGCGCCTGCCCGCGCTTCAGCCGGGCGCGGGCATCGGCGAGGCGCGCGGGTTCGACGGCGGTGAGCGAACGGTAGCCCGGCACCAGAGCGGCAAGGCGCGCGTCCGCTTCGCGCGCACGCGCATCGCTTTCGGCGACTTTTGCTTCGAGGTCTGCGATGATGGCGCGGTCCCCGGCGATCAGCGCGCGGTCGAGGCGCTTGCGCAGCTGTCGCCCGTCTGCCGCGAGGGTGAGGTAGCTGCGGATCGCCTCGCGCGCCTCGGGGCCATAGTCGTCCCGAAGCGCGGCGAGCGAAGAGAAGGCCCCCTGCAGGTCGCCAAGGTTGGCCATCTGCAAGGCGTCGAAGGCGCGGTCCGGCGCGTCGGTGTCGATGGCGATGCGGGCCAGTTGCATGAAGGCGGCGCGCGATTCGGCTGCCATCGTCACGACGTCGCGCCGGGCGGTGGCGCGGTCGAGCAGGCGGGTCCGCAGCGGCGCGAGCGCGTCGGTCAGGGTGGCCAGAGCCTCGGCATTGCGGCCCTCCCTGACGGCGATGCGGGCGGCCAGCGAGGCTGCGGTGAAGCGCCGCTTGTTCGTCGGCCCGGTGCCGGCGAGGAAGCCCTTGCGCGCATGATCGAGCAGGGGGCGGGCCTCGTCCACCCGCCCGGCGCTGACGAGCGCGGAGGCGAGGTTGTACTCGGCGGTCAGCACCGCCAGGTCCTCCGGCGAAGCGGAATAGCGGCGGGCTACGGCCAGCGCCTTTTCGCGCAGGGCCAGGCCGCGCGTCTGGTCGCCCTCCCACTGGGCCATGCGCGCCTGCTGCCCGATCATGGTGGCGAGGCTGTTGGCCTGGATGCGATCGGGGTTGCCCTCGAAGATCGCCACCGCCTTGTCGTAGAGCGGCCCGGCTTCCGCGCGCATTCCTGCATTGTCGAGCGCGAAGGCGAGGGCGTGGAGCGAGAGCGCCAGCTTCGGGTCGTTGGCGGGCAGGATCGCGCGGCGCTTTTCAAGTGCTGCACGCAGGATCGGGATCGCCTGGGCATACTGGTCTGTCTCGGCGAGGATCGCGCCCAGTTGCTGCGTCGCCTGCACGCGTACGCGGTGGTTCTCGGGCAAGCGCGCCTCGGCCCAGGCGACCGCCTCGCGCGCGGTGAGGACGGCGCTGTCGCCGTCCGAGACGTTCAGTTGCAGCGCGCTGAGGCTGATGCCGTACTCGGCCGGGCTGTCGAGGTTCTCGCCCGTCGCGAGCGCGTGAGCGCGGGCGATCGCCAGCGCCTCGGCTATCTTCGGAATGGCCGCGCCTTGCGCGCCGCGCATGTAGTCGAGCAGGGCCATGCCGTAGAGCGCCTCGGCATATTCGGGGCTCCGGCGCCCACCCAGCTTCTCGGCGAGGGCGAGCGCGCGGGTGGTATAGTCCTGCGCCTCGTCCAGCTTGCCCAGGGTGCCGAGTTCGGAACCTATGTGCAGCAGCAGGCTGGCGCGCTCGGGCGTGACCGGGGCCTTGCGGGCGGTGAGGCCGGTATCGACGGCGCGCAGCAGCGCCAGCGCCTCCTCGGTCCGGTCGAGCGAGGAGAGTGCCCGGGCCTTGACCGCTTGAGCATAGAGCAGGTCCACCGGATCGGTTCGCGGCGCGGCCCCGGCGCGGGCGAGCACGTCATCGACATGGCGCAGCGCTGCTTCGGGATTGCCGCTGGTGTCGTAGCCGCGCAAGTCGCGCAGTTCCGTGGCCGAGGAAGCCGCCGCCGAAGAGACTGGCGCTGAAGGGACTGGCGCTGAAGGGACTGGCGGTGCGGCCGCCCACCCCGGCATGGGAACGGCGATCGCAAACACCGGCGCGAGCACCGCCGCGAGGACACTTTTCAGAACATCCGCGCGCGGCGCCTCTTGCATGCCTGTCCCTGTTCCCGAAGGACCTAACCCGTCCAAGGTGTTCAGCGAACGCGGTTTTTCATCGCAATACAACTCACAAGTACTGTCATGCCGGAGGTTACAGCTCTTTAATCGGACCCCGTCGCCACCGGCCGCGCGGGGTCGGCGATCCACTCGCTCCACGAGCCGGGATAGAGCTGTCCGCCGGGCAGGCCCGCCACCGCCATGGCCAGCGCGTTATGGCAGGCGGTGACGCCGGAGCCGCACTGGAGGATCGCCGGGGTCTCGCCCAGCAAGGCGGAGAAATCGGCGGCGAGATCTTCGGCCGGGCGGAAACGGCCATCGGCGCCGAGGTTGTCGCGGAAGAAGCGGTTGCGGGCCCCCGGGATGTGTCCGGCCACGGGGTCGAGCGGGTTGGGTGTGCCCGCGAAGCGCGAGGGATCGCGCGCATCGAGCACTTGTGCGGCGGCGCCGTCGATATTGGCGAGGACTTCGGCGGCATTGACCGGGGCGGGCACGAGTGCATCGCCGGGCTCGAAATCGCCCGAGGCGGCGACTTGCGGGGTGCTCGTCTCCAGCGGCAGGCCGGCATCGACCCAGGCGGGCTTGCCACCGTCGAGCACGGCGACGGGGGCATGGCCGAGCCAGCGCAGCAGCCACCACAGCCGCGCGGCCCAGGCGCCGCCGTTGCTGTCGTAAGCGACGACCTGCTGCTCCTTGCGCAGCCCCTGCGCGCGCAGCCAGGCCGCCATCGCCACCGGCGCGGGCAGGGGGTGACGACCATTGCTGCCGTCGGGCGGGGAGGCGAGGTCTTCGTCGAGGTGGGCGTAGCGGGCCCCGGGGATATGGCCCTTTGCGTAAATCTCTTGCCCCTTGTCGGGAGCGCCGAGTTCGAATTCGCAATCGAAGATCAGTACGTCCGCGCCTGACGCGAGCATGTCCTTGAGCGCGTCGACGGCGATCAACGTTTCGTAAGTCATCGTTGTCCTTGCCCTGTGGGCCACTGGAAATGTGTTGTGGTGAATGCAGGGACAATAGGCGTGATGAACACTATATGTCGATTGCTTAGATGTTACTTCGCATGTCGTTCGTCGAAAGAAGTCACGTGTCGAACAGGTGCATGTGGTGGGCTGACGGATAGGCGCGAAGGCTCGACGCAGGGACTGGATCGGGGTTTGCATTGCCGTCGTCCCGAACAGGCACGGGACGACCTGTGACGTCGCCGTGGCGGATTCTGCTTCTCTGCCACCAAGCACTGCTTCTGCGTGGCGCAATTCCCGGTAATCCTGCGCGCAAATCTTCGGGAGAGAATGCATGACGTATCGTGTTGCCATCGTCACCGGAGCCGCTGCCGGGATCGGCGCGGCCTGCTCGAAGCGGCTGGCGCAGGACGGCATCGCGGTGGGCGTGCTCGATCTCGACGAGGCGCGCTGCGCGGATACGGTGAAGGCGATCAGGGACGCGGGTGGCACCGGCATCGCGCTGGGCGCCGACATCTCCAGCCGCGAACAGGCTGCGGCCGCCGTGGAGAAGTGCCGCGATGCGCTGGGGCCGATCTCGATCCTCGTCAACAATGCGGGCGTGACCGATTTCACGCCGTTCGAGGAACTGACCGACGAGCGCTGGGACTTCGTCTACGCGATCAACGTGCGCGGGCCGATGGTGATGACGCAGCTGGTCATCAAGGACATGAAGCATGCCGGCTGGGGGCGGATCGTCAACGTCTCGTCCTCATCGGCGCAGACGGGGGCGCTCAACATGATCTGCTATTCCTCGTCGAAGGGCGCGGTGGTGACGATGACACGCTCCATGGCGCAGGAATTCGGGCCTTACGGGATTACCGTCAACAACATCCCGCCCGGTTCGGTGATGGGCACGATCATGTCCGAGGCCAACCGCGAGCGCTTCCAGGTCCCGACCGAAGTGCTGCTCCAGTCCATCCCGGTGCGCCGCATGGGCGAGCCCGCCGATATCGCGAATGCCTGCGCATGGCTGTGCCACGAGGCTTCGGGCTACGTCACCGGGCAGACCATCGGCGTCAACCGCGGCCGCGTGGTGAGCTGAGTCCTCGTCATTGCGAGTGCAGCGAAGTAATCCAGTGCGGTTTACGCGGCTCTGGATTGCTTCGCTGCGCTCGCAATGACGGAGGGTTTTCTCGCTCCGTTCGCGCGATTCGAGCCTCCCCAAAAAGCCAAGGGGCCGGACAGCTTGCGCTGCCGGCCCCCGTCCACATGGGAAGTGAACTCTAGAGCGTTTTCTAATCAGGTGGGATCACCTGTTGACTCGGAAAACGCGGTAAATCGTTCTGGCTCAGGCTTCGGTCTTCGAGGCCTCGTAGCGCTCGATCGCCTCTTCGACGATGCGGGCGGCATCGGCGGCGTTGCCCCAGGTGCCGACGCGAACCCACTTTTCCTTTTCCAGGTCCTTGTAGTGGGTGAAGAAGTGCTCGACCTGCTGGTAGACGATGTCGGGCAGATCTTCCTTCTCGTTCACGTGCGAATAGTAGGGGAAGGTCGAGTTGATCGGCACGCAGAGCAGCTTCTCGTCGCCGCCGTGCTCGTCCTCGAGGTTGAGGACGGCGATCGGGCGCACCTTCACGACGCAGCCCGGGATGAACGGCGAGCGGGCGACGACCAGCGCGTCGAGCGGGTCACCGTCGGGCGAGAGGGTGTGCGGCACGAAGCCGTAGTTCGCCGGATAGCGCATCGGCGTGTGCAGGATGCGGTCGACGAAGAGCGCGCCGGAGGCCTTGTCGAACTCGTACTTGACCGGCTCGCCGCCGACGGGAACTTCGATGATGACGTTCAGGCTCTTCGGCGCGTTGTCGCCGACGGGGATCATGTCGATGCGCATAATGGTCCTTCTTTATTTTCGCACTGTTCGTCTGCGTGGCGGGCCACACGTTGGGCGCGGGCTTAGCGTCGCGTTTATTGCGTCGCAACAGCCATTTCGGACGATACTGCGATGATTGCGCGAATACGGAGGTAAGAGTCTGTTCGAAAATGCCCAGGCGGGCATTTTCGGAGCGGCACCGGCCCTCTCCCCCACCCGACCACCCAACGATAGTACCCTATGGGTGGTCGGGTGGGGGAGAGGGCCGGTGCCGCGAAATCCGCTTCAGCGGATTTCCAAATGCCCGTTACTTGACGCGCGCGGTCAGCAGCTTGTCGAAGCCGTTGACCTTGCCCGGTGTGGTGCTCTCCAGCCAGGGGTGGCGCAGACCGCCGTGGTAGTCGATCGCCACCGTCTGATATCGCTCGCCGCGCTTGATCAGCAGGCTGATCGGCGCCTTCGTGGCCTTGGCGGCGGTGATCGCGTCCTTCATCACGTCGGACGAATAGGCACGGCCGCCCACCGCGACGATCTTCGTCGAGTTGACGATGCCCGCGTTGTAGGCCGGGCCGTCCCACAAGGTCGCGGTGACGTCGCCGTCCTTGTTCAGCGTCACGCCGAGCGAGTAGGTGAGGTCGAGCGTCTTGCGCTCCTCGGCGATGCCCTTTTCGTAGGCGTTGGGCTTGTCCTTCCACACCAGCTTGTAGCCGGCCATCTGCACGCCGTTCAGCGGTGCGGGCTGGTTGGTGTCATAGAGGCGCGTGCGCAGGAAGGCGGCCCAGTCGTAGGGGTAGACGCCGTTCAGCACCTTGACGACTTCGTCAAAGTCGTAAGTCACTTCGCCCCAGTCGCCGTCGCGCACGCCGAAGAAGGCTTTGGCGAAATCGTCGAGCCCCTTGGCGCCGCCCGTACCCTTGCGGATGATCTGGTCGGCCTCGAGCCAAGTCAGCGCGCCCTCGACGTAGTAGTCTTCCGAGCGGGTGAGCGAGGTGTAGGGCAGCGGGCGGCGGCGCATCAGCTGCGGCGCGTTGACGGTGTCCTCGACCGAGCGCCACGACCGGCCGGGAGTTCCCTCGGCATACTTGCCCGCAGCGGTGGCGAACATCGCCGTGACCATGTCGCGCGACTGCACGCCCGAGCGGGCGGCCAGCACATAGCCCCAGAACTGGGTCTGGCCCTCGTAGACCCACAGCATCGTGTTCTGCATCGGCTGCTGGTAGTCCGGCGTCCAGGCATCGGCGCCGCGGCGGAACTTGCCGTTCCAGCTGTGCACGAATTCATGCGCGATGACGTTGCGGTCCCAGTCCATCCCGGCCCAGTCGGTCCACGACTTGGGCTCCTGCTGGTTCTCGCTGGACCGGTGGTGCTCGAGGCCGATGCCGCCCATGCGGTCGGTGAGGGCGAGCAGGAAATCGTAGTGGTCGAAGTGCTTCGAGCCGAACGTGGTCGTCGCCTCCTTCACGAGGTTGCGGTAAGTCTGCAGGTTCTCGGGCTTGATCGCGAGAAGGTCGGGCTCGTCGGCGACGACGTCCATGAAGACGTTCTGGCCCAGGTCCCAGCGCTGCGAATGGATGCCGGCGAAGATCGGCGAATCGACGAGGCGCTCGAAGTCGATGGTGTTCCAGGTGACGGTGTCGCCGGTCCGCTGGAAGCCGTCGAGCGCGGTGAACACCTGCCAGCCCCGGGGGAAGGTGACCGTCGGCTTGTACGGGATGCCGCGCGTGTAATAGCCCGCCGGGTAGAGGCTCATCTTCTCCCACTGGAGGTTGAGCATCTCCTGCGTCATCGTGATGCGCCCCTCGCTGGTCTGCAGCGGCGAGGTGTGGACGAACTTCGCGGTGACGGTCTTCGTCCCCTCGGGCAGCGCGAGGTGGAAGGCGTTGACCGCGACGGTGTCACGCACCCAGGCGATTTCCCGAGTGCCATTGGGACCATCCGCATAGAAGTGAATGTCGGCGAGGAGGCCGTAAGGTCCGGTTTCCGAGTGGTTGCCCGGCAGCCAGCCCGCCTGCAGCAGGATCAGGTCGCGCGCGCCGGGTGCGACCGGGATCGTCTGAGTGACGCGGTAGACGCCGCGCGAAATGTCACTCGCGTCGATGTTCAGGCCGATGGTGCCGGCATAAGGCACGTCCTTCGCGGCAGGCATTTCCGGCGGAAGCGGCGGGGCCATCGGGGTGGAGCGGTTGGCATCCTGCGCGAAAACGGAAGTCGACAGCAGCAGGGAGGTGAGGAGGGTCGCGCCCTTGAGCAGATTCTTCATTGCGCAGGTCTTTGCGCTTGTTACCGCATTTGGCAACCATTGATGCCGTCGTTTTGGCCTCTCAAAATGGCGGGGCCACTTCACGAAGTGCGCCATTGCGGCTAGACGCGCGCGTCATGAACACCACACCACAGGCCATTCGCGGAACCCAGGACATCTTCGGCGCCGATGCCGAGGCTTTCGCCCACGTCGTCGAGACCTTCGAGCGCGTGCGCAAGCTCTACCGCTTTCGCCGCGTGGAAATGCCGGTGTTCGAGAAGACCGCCGTGTTCTCGCGCTCGCTCGGCGAGACGACCGACGTGGTCTCCAAGGAGATGTACTCGTTCGAGGATCGTGGCGGCGAATCGCTGACCCTGCGCCCCGAATTCACCGCCGGCATCGCCCGCGCCTACCTGACCGACGGCTGGAAGCAGTTCGCGCCGCTCAAGGTCGCGACGCACGGGCCGCTGTTCCGTTACGAGCGCCCGCAGAAGGGCCGCTACCGCCAGTTCCACCAGATCGACGCCGAAGTGATCGGCGCGGCCGAGCCGATGGCCGACGTGGAACTGCTGGTCATGGCCGACCAGCTGCTCAAGGAACTGGGCATTGCGGACGGCGTGACGCTGCAGCTCAACACCTTGGGTGATGGCGAGAGCCGCGAGGCCTGGCGCGCGGCGCTGGTCGAATACTTCCGCGGCCATAGGCAAGCATTGTCCGAGGATTCGCAGGACCGCCTCGAGCGCAACCCGCTGCGCATCCTCGATTCCAAGGATCCGCGCGACAAGCCCTTCACCGCCGATGCCCCCAAGATCGACGACTTCCTCTCGGCCGAGGCGCAGGACTTCTTCGGCGCGGTGACGTCGGGCCTCGATGCGGCAGGCGTCGCCTGGACCCGCGCCGAGGCGCTGGTGCGCG
>NZ_ALVC01000359.1:0-6160 GCF_000293195.2 Sphingomonas sp. LH128 | reverse complement strand
CGGAAGGGCTGGTTGCCCTTCCAAGGCCGCTTCGGTTCGAGATGGAAGCCATTCCGGCGTCCTGCAGGGATTTGACCAAAATGGCCCATCGCCACGTCGACAGGCCTTGAAATATCGACATATTCCTTCGTCCTGTCTCCTTGCGCTGAGCCATTTTGCCTCAAACCTCGATGGTGCTGTTTATGAGTTCACGTCCTAGCCCCCGAGCGTCCGTGCTCCAATGCGGGGGCGGGCTCTTTCCACAAGGATGGCCGTATCCGGTCTTACCGCGCGCAGTGCTCGTAATAGCCCGCGCGGCAGGCGGCGACGTCCTCGCGCCATTCGCGCATGTCGTGCTCGTAACGGCGGCGCTCTTCGGCATAGTCGGCGCGCGCGGCGTCATAGTCACGACGATCGGCAGCGTAATCGCCTTGGTCCGCATCGGGGTGAGCGCGCGCCGTATCGTAGTCGCGCCAGCCTTGCGCATAACCGGCGTCGCGCCGGCGCACGTAGTCCAGCTGCTCGCGGTTGAGGCGGCGGATGGTCGCGGCGTCGCGGGCGACGGCGTCCGGCGTCATGGACGGATCGCGCGGATCGTCGGCAAGAACCGGCGTGGCGAAGCCTGCCAACAGTAAAAGCGCCACCACGCGCCCGAACAGCCCGAAAGCCCCCATTTTCCTGAATCCCCTGAGCCTGATCGGCGCACCCGACAGGCGCTATCTGCCTGCAGAATCGCGGGGATTCAAAGGGCTTGCGACGGGCGGTTCGTCGCGGGGTGAAGCCTCGGCGGAAGGGGTCAGCGCCCACCGGAGCCGGGAGCCTGCGGATCGGCGGGGCACTTCACGGCATTGCCGTTCCAGCACGCCGGGTTCCTGACTTCCCACTGCTTGCGGTCGGCGCGGTAGTCCTGTTCCGCCGCATCGTGCCGGTCGAGCGTCGCGTCGTAAGCGGCGGCATCGCGGGCGGTCTTCATGTCGTTGAGGGCGAGCGCGGCGTCGTATTGGGACCGGCTGGCCTCATTGCGGGCGAGCTGTTCCTGCGCGGCGGCGGCTTCACGGGCGTTCAGCATCTGTCGCCGTGCTTCGGGATTTCCCGGCTCCGGCGCGCTGGCAGCCGGTTTCCCGGTATCCCCGGCCATGACGGCGGACGGTAACATGAATGCGACGGCCGCTGCGGCGGCGATCTTCGGTGCGAGTTTGCGCATGGCGCGCATGGCGTTCTCCTCAAACTGCGAGGCCGCACGAATGCGGCGCTGGGTCGAAACGGAAAACGTGCGGGGGCCTTGCGGGTTTCCCGTCCGACCCCGCGCAGCCCCGGCTCGTCGCAGCGCGGGATCATCCAACGCCCGGAAACGCCCTTGCCCTTGGCGCGCTGTGCCCCATCTATGGGCAAACCGCCCGGCGCCTCTTGAATGGCGCGAACAAATCTGGAACATACCGCCTCCATGAGTCTCACCCACATCACCGTGCGCGGCGCGCGCGAGCACAACCTCAAGGGCTTCGACATTGCGCTCCCGCGTGAGAAGCTGATCGTCATCACCGGGCTTTCGGGCTCGGGCAAGTCGAGCCTCGCCTTCGACACGATCTATGCCGAGGGGCAGCGCCGCTATGTCGAAAGCCTCTCGGCCTATGCGCGCCAGTTCCTCGAGATGATGCAGAAGCCGAATGTCGAGCATATCGACGGCCTCTCGCCCGCCATCTCGATCGAGCAGAAGACCACCAGCCGCAATCCGCGTTCGACGGTGGCGACGGTGACCGAGATCTGGGACTACATGCGCCTGTTGTGGGCGCGCGTGGGCATTCCCTATTCCCCCGCCACGGGTCTTCCGATCGAGGCGCAGACGGTCTCTAACATGGTCGACCGGGTGATGGCGCTGCCGGAAGGCACGCGCCTCTACCTGCTCGCCCCGGTGGTGCGCGGCCGCAAGGGCGAATACCGCAAGGAACTCGCCGAGTGGCAGAAGGCGGGCTACACCCGCGTGCGCATCGACGGCGAGTTCTACGCCATCGAGGACGCCCCCGCGCTCGACAAGAAGTACAAGCACGACATCGAGGTCGTGGTCGATCGCATCGCGGTGAAGGAGGGCATCCAGACCCGCCTTGCCGACAGCTTCGAGCAGGCGCTCAAGCTGGCCGAGGGGCTGGCCTATGCCGACATGGCCGACGGCAACGTCCCCGGCCGTGAGGAAGAGGAGCAGGGCAAGAACCTGAAAGGCGCCGGCCTGCCCGCCAACCGCATCGTCTTCTCGGAAAAGTTCGCCTGCCCCGTCAGCGGCTTCACCATCGAGGAGATCGAGCCGCGCCTGTTCTCCTTCAACGCCCCGCAAGGCGCGTGCCCGGCCTGCGACGGCCTCGGCGAGAAGCTGCTGTTCGACCCGCAGCTGGTCGTGCCGAACGAGCACCTGACGCTCAAGCAGGGCGCCATCGTGCCCTGGGCCAAGTCCAACCCGCCCAGCCCCTACTACATGCAGGTGCTCTCCAGCCTGGCCGCGCACTTCGGCTTCAACCTTACGACGCCGTGGGACGAACTGCCCGGCGAGATCAAGCTGGTGATCCTCTACGGCACCGGCGGCAAGGCCGTGCCGCTCACCTTCAAGGACGGGCGCAAGGAATACACCGTCAACAAGGCGTTCGAGGGTGTCATCGGCAACCTCAATCGCCGCATGCTGCAGACCGACAGCGCCTTCATGCGCGAGGAACTGAGCAAGTACCAGACCGCGCAACCGTGCGAGACCTGCGACGGCAAGCGCCTCAAGCCCGAGGCCCTCTCGGTCAAGATCGCCGGCAGCGACATCGCCGACGCCGCGCGCCTCTCGGTGGCGGACGGCTTCGCGTGGTTCGGGCAGCTGGAAGGCAAGCTCACCAACCAGCAGCAGCAGATCGCCAAGGCCATCCTCAAGGAGATCAACGAGCGCCTCGGCTTCCTCAACAACGTCGGGCTCGACTACCTCAACCTCGACCGCACCTCGGGCACGCTGTCGGGCGGCGAGAGCCAGCGCATCCGCCTCGCCAGCCAGATCGGCTCGGGCCTCTCGGGCGTGCTCTACGTGCTCGACGAGCCCAGCATCGGCCTGCACCAGCGCGACAACGACATGCTGCTCGAAACCCTCAAGCGCCTGCGCGACCTCGGCAACACCGTGATCGTGGTGGAGCATGACGAGGACGCCATCCGCACCGCCGACTACCTCGTCGATCTCGGCCCCGGCGCGGGCGTCCACGGCGGGCAGGTGGTCGCCGAAGGCACGCTCAAGCAAGTGCTCAAGAGCAAGGACAGCCTCACCGCGCAGTACCTCAACGGCACCCGCCGGATCGAGGTGCCGAAGGAACGCCGCAAGGGCAACGGCCACTTCGTCACCGTCGAGAACGCCCGCGCCAACAACCTGACCGGCGTGACCGCGAAGTTCCCGCTCGGCACCTTCTGCTGCGTGACCGGCGTGTCCGGCTCGGGCAAGTCCTCGCTCACCATCGACACGCTGCAGGCAGGCGCCAGCCGCCAGCTCAACGGCGCGCGCGTCATCGCGGGCGCGCACGACAAGATCACCGGCCTCGAAAAGTGCGACAAGGTGATCGAGATCGACCAGTCCCCGATCGGCCGCACCCCGCGCTCCAACCCCGCGACCTACACCGGCGCCTTCACCCAGATCCGCGACTGGTTCGCCGGCCTCCCCGAATCCGAAGCGCGCGGCTACAAGCCCGGCCGCTTCAGCTTCAACGTCAAGGGCGGCCGCTGCGAAGCCTGCCAGGGCGACGGCCTCATCAAGATCGAGATGCACTTCCTGCCCGACGTCTACGTGACGTGCGAGGAATGCCACGGCAAACGCTACAACCGCGAAACGCTGGAAGTGAAGTTCAAGGGCATGTCCATCGCCGACGTGCTCGACATGACGATCGAGGACGCCGAAGAATTCTTCAAGGCCGTCCCCCCCATCCGCGACAAGATGCACATGCTGAACGAGGTGGGCCTCGGCTACGTCAAGGTCGGCCAGCAGGCGACGACCCTGTCCGGCGGCGAGGCGCAGCGCGTGAAGCTGGCCAAGGAACTCGCCCGCCGCTCCACCGGCCAGACGCTCTACATCCTCGACGAACCCACCACCGGGCTCCACTTCGAAGACGTGCGCAAACTCCTCGAAGTGCTGCACCGACTGGTCGACCAGGGCAACTCGGTGGTCGTGATCGAACACAACCTCGACGTCATCAAGACCGCCGACTGGATCATCGACATGGGCCCCGAAGGCGGCGTCCGCGGCGGCCAGATCGTCGCCGAAGGCACGCCCGAAGAGGTGGTGAAGGTCAAAGGCAGCTTCACCGGAAGCTACCTCAAGCCCCTGCTGGGAAGCTGGGCGAAGTAAACCGCACATTCCTCCCCGAGCTTGTCTCGGGGAGGGGGCACAGGCGGTTCAGGTGAGGGGGGAAGAAGAAAGTAGAAATGCGAGGGCCATCGCCCTCGCGCTCCCGGAACTGTCAATGTCGCTTACGGCCAAAGCATAGAGATAATCGCCGTAATTGCTTTCTATTTTGTGTTGGTTAATGTGCCTTGTTGAATAAAAAAGAGGCAGCGTGAGCTGCCTCTTTACCTAAGTGTTTAAATAGCTTTTTGCTAGAAGCGCACTAAGAGTATTAACTGTTTGAATTAATTCATCATTTCGTGCTCGAAGTTTTTCTATTTCTGATTTTGCGACGTCGTGATGACGGTCGTCATAGTCAAATTCTCTGTCTCTTGGGACATCGCAAGCGGCATCAGTAAGTGCTTGGCTAACCCAAGCATTAATTTTCATGCCGCTAGATTTGGCTGCTTCTCGGGCAACCTCGACTGTCTCAGGAGACAGTCCTTTGATTGTCCAATCTTTTTGTGCACGCCCCCGCCCTTTGCCACGTGTACCCCGATTTGGTACCCCGCGCTCCGCTACAGTGGCTTCCACCGCTTGGAGGTCGGACATTACCAGTTCTCCTTGTTGATACGGAATCATATGCGAATTCTTTCGCATGTCCCGTGGTTCCCATTTATCCCCAAATTCGTACCCCATTCAACCCGAGATTTGTGGATAATGGGTTAAAGGTACCCGGGAAACGCGCTTGATGTACCCGCCATCCCAGCTCATAATGCCACCATTCAGGAGGTTAATGCATGAATGGGGCAGCAGCCACCGAGGCGATGCAGAGTGAACTTGATCGAGTGATACTCGAAGTTCGTACGGCTTTGGGTCGGCTAGCGCTCGAACGTAAAATCACCGGAGTATGCGCGGGTATTTTGAATCTCATCGATCAAAGTGAATTTCAAGTGACCGATGAGGAGAGTGAATCGGCTTTCCGTTTGGATCGCGGTAATATGCGGGTCTACTTCTATCTGGCGCCATTGGTAAAAGTATGGAATGAACTCTATGATGCCTGCGGGGAGATCGGCATATCTGGCGTAGAACGTGTGCGCTGGCAGCAGATCGGGCTAGCCCAATTCGTTATTCACGAATTGATCCATATCCGACAGAAATTTTCTGAATTTACAACTGTTCCGGTTATTAAGGTTGGTCTCCCCGGCATGGGTTTGCCCATGCTGGATTTGGCTGCTGATTTAGTTGCTGCTTGGGTGTCGGCCCTCATTGAGGTGCATTACAACGATGCTGGGGATGAAGATCTCATCCAAAGTTATTACGTTAATGCATTGCTTAGAGCATATCTAATCGGCGCTTTTGTTTTTGATGCAAGAACAAACCCCAATAAACGGCAGCGGGCAATCGGTTTGATTATATCGATGATGCTGGTTCAAGCAAAGATTGATGGCAAGCTGAACGCTGGAAATATCAACGAAGAATGGACGGAAATTTCCCCTGTTCTTGCTTTGGATATAAGTCGTTCTCACAGATTTAATGCAATTGTTATCGGAACATTGCCCGGTCTTCTGATTGAGGACCATGACGTTCATGATGGCGATGCGTTGATGGCTCTTTGGGAGAGCGTTGGCTCAAGGCCTATGCTTGATATAATCTCACGGACCTCCACTTTTCTAAAGGCCGCAGGCGCTATAGCCTCCTGAGCCTGAAGCGGATGCACTTTCCTACAGCCACCCACATACGATAACTAATCCGTCCCCCACGACGCGCCTGTCCGGGCTGCGTCGTGGTCTTTCGTGGCTTTCCTCTTGCGCGAGGTGGACGATGACGGACTTTTCCAGCAGCTTCGGTATCGAC
>NZ_ALVC01000358.1:0-1820 GCF_000293195.2 Sphingomonas sp. LH128 | reverse complement strand
TTTCATGAAAAGCCTCATTTGATGATCGTTGACTTGGCAACCCGGCACTCACGGCATCTCCCTCCAATCTGGATATGCCAATGAATATTGGGTCGGCCCCGACGATCTGCGGCTCCTCCATTAAAGGGCCATCGGTTGTTGGGGTCTCGGCTACGGGCTTCGGGCTACGCCCTCCGCCCTTCACCGACACCCCAACAACCGATTCTCATCTTGATTGTCGCTACGCTCGCATCCTGTCAGTCGCCGCGCAACCCCGCGTGAGGCCAACCAGTTCGGATGCCCGCAGACCAGTCTGGACCGCGAGCAGCAGCAGAGCATGATCACGCCGCCCCGTCCATGTCGTGCGATCCGGCGCTGCGAGCAACGCCCCGATCTCATCCGCGTCAAGGAATGTGACCGCACGCTTCACATAGCGCTTGTTGGGCATGGTGAGGATGCGCTGGCAGTGCAGCAGCCAGGTTGGATCGGTCATCGCGACGAAGCGGAAGAACGATCGGATCGCGGCCAGTCGGGTATTACGGCTGCGAGCGCCGTTGCCCCGCGCCGTTTCGATATGGCTGAGGAAGTCGGCAACCAGATCGGCGTCGATGTCTTCGACCGTCAGCTTGACCGGCGGCTTGCCACGTTGCGCGCTCGCATATCGAAGCAGGAGCCGGAACGTGTCGCGGTAGCCTGCAACCGTGTGGCGGCTTGCCTCCAGTTGCGTGCAAAGCCGGTCGGTGAAGAAGCGCTGGATCAGCGCAGGCAAGGTCGCGACGCTCATTGGTTCACCTCCGGCCGGCGGGTTGCACGGGCCATCGCCAGATCGAGCAGTTCCGGGACCGCCTCCAGATACCAGAACGTGTTGGAGGGATTGCTATGACCCAGATAGGTCGTCAGTCGGATCATTTCGCGCGCGGGGTCTTTGCCCGCGCGATACCACCCGATCATCGTGCGCACCGCGAAGCTGTGGCGAAGGTCATGGATGCGCGGCCCCCGGCCGTGCCGACCATATTGTTGGCCGGGCCGCAGCCCGATCCGCTGGCAGACGTGCGCGAAGTTGTAGCGGGCACTGCAGTCGGTCAGGCGGGTTCCCTTTTCCGTGACGAACAGTGCTGGCGAGGACCGTCCAAGCAGTCGGTCGCGCTCTGCAGCATAGGCGATGAGCTGCGCTACCACGCTTGGGTCGAGCGGAAGCAACCGTTCCTTGCCAAGCTTTCCGCGCCGTATGCGCAGCACGCCAGTCTCGGTGTCGATGTCATCGTCTTTGAGCGCCAGCGCTTCACTGATCCTGAGCCCTGTTACGGCGATAAGCCCGAACAGGGTTGAGCAGGCCAGCGCGCGCAGGCCATAGATGGACGGCAGACCCTTGGCCGCCATGACGATCGCGGCGATCTCGGCCTCCGTATAGATATAAGGACGCTGCCGCGCATAACGCTCAGGGAGCAGCCCGCGCGGCGGCACCTGGTGCGCCGGGTCGATACCGCTCAGCCACTGCGCGAACAGCCGCACCTTGCCGAACCGTGCCGAGCGTGTGGATGTGCCTACAACGGGCAGGCTCGCATCCCAGCGCAGGAACAGCGCCGTATCGACGTGCGAAGCGCGTTCCTGATCGGCGAAGCGGGCGAAGCGCCGGAGTATCCGTTCATCCGTACGAAGATCGTAGCCGAGACTGCGCCGAACGCTCAGATAACGGTCGAGTTGAAGGACGATGCTCATTGCACGCCTCCCGCAACTGGCCAAGGCTGCGCGACCGACCGCAGCCCGTCAATGTCGAGCCGCGCATATATCAGGGTCGATGACCGTGAGCGGTGCCGCAACACGTCGCCCACTTCGTCGAG
>NZ_ALVC01000357.1:0-8083 GCF_000293195.2 Sphingomonas sp. LH128 | reverse complement strand
CGGTGCTCGGCGCGCGGCCCTCGAAGTCGTCGGCGGAGAGGCGCTTGGTGACGGCCTTCATCAGGTCCACCGGCACGTCCGGCTGCGCGCCTGCATCGGCGGGCGGCTTCAGCGCAGTGCCCTTGGGCAAGGGCTGGGCCGAAGCGGCGAGCGAAACGCCAAGCGCGGCCAACGCGACGAGCGGCAGGTAAGGCTTCATGGGGGGGACCTCCAGACGAACGGGCGCACAGGTGCCAGACGGCGCGGGTGGGGGCAAGGGCGTACCCACCCCGCTGCGAGTAGGCAGCAAGCTGCCAACTCTCGCTACCCCTCCCGCAAGCGGGAGGGGCGCCCCTTCTTCTCCCCTCCCGCTTGCGGGAGGGGGCGGGGGTGGGCCAGCGCGCTTGCCCAAACCGCAAGCCAAGGGCAGAACGCCCGCCATGAGTGCCGACTGGACCAGCGCGATCGACCGCGCCCGCGCCCATGCGCCGTTCCTTGCGAACGCGCTCGATCGCCTGCCCGCCGTGACGGAATTGCTGCAGGCCGGAGATGGTCAGGCCGCCCTCGCGCTGGCCCGCAAGGCAGGGGAGGGCGTCGCCGACACCGCCTCCGCCCTGCGCCGGGAGAAGCAGGCGCTCGGCCTCGCTCTCGCCATCGGCGACCTTGCGGGCGCCTTCCCGCTGCTGGAGGTGACCGGCGCCCTCTCCGCCTTCGCCGACCGGGCGCTCGACACTGCGATCGTCTCCGGAATCCGCCGCCGCGTCCCCGACTACGACCCCGCCGAGCCGAAAGGCTTCTTCGCCCTGGCGCTCGGCAAGCACGGCGCCGGGGAGCTGAACTACAGCTCCGACATCGATCCGATCCTGCTGTTCGACCCGAAACTCCTGCCCCGCCGCGAGCGCGACGAGCCCGGCGAGGCCGCACAGCGCGTTGCCCGCGCGGTGGTGGAGATCCTCTCGCACGTAGGGCACGAGGGCTACGTCTTCCGTGTCGACCTGCGCCTGCGCCCGGCGTCCGAAGTCAGCCCGCTGGCGATCCCGGTCGAAGGCGCGCTGAGCCATTACGAATCCTCCGCGCTGACGTGGGAACGCGCCGCCTTCATCCGCGCCCGCTCCTGCGCCGGGGACGTCGCGGCGGGCGAGGGGTTCCTCGCCGCGATCCGCCCCTTCGTCTGGCGCCGCAGCCTCGACTTCGGCGCCATCGCCGAGATCGGCCGCCTGACCGCGCAGATCCGCGCCAGCACGCGCGGCTCCCCGCAAGTCGGCCCCGGCTTCGACCTCAAGAAAGGCCGCGGCGGCATCCGCGAGATCGAGTTCTACGCCCAGACGCACCAGCTGATCCACGGCGGCCGTCACCCCGCGCTGCGCCTGCGCGGCACCCGCGCGACGCTCAACGCGCTGGCCGAGGCGGGGCTGGTCCCGGCCGAGGAAGCGCGCCTGCTCGGCGAGCATTACGACCGCCTGCGCACGATCGAGCATCGCCTGCAGATGCAGCACGACCAGCAGACCCACAGCCTGCCGAAAACCGCCGAGGGCATCGAGGCGGTTGCCCGGCTCGACGGCATGGCGAACGGTCAGGCCCTGCTCGACGAACTCACCGCCATCACCGAGGCGGTGGGCGAGCGCTACGACACGCTGATCATGGCGAATACGCCCACCGGCGCGGTCGCGGTGCCCGACCAGTCGACCATGCCCGAGGACCTCGAAGCACTGGGCTTCGCCGATCCCGCAGGCGTAGCCCAGCGCATCGAGGGCTGGCTCGGCGGCAAGGTCCGCGCCCTGCGTTCCGATGCCGCGCGGGCGGCGTTTGTCGCGATCGCCCCGGACCTCCTCGCTGCGCTTGCCGCCGCGCCCGAACCGGATCGCGCGCTCGCCCGGTGGGAGCAGTTGCTCGGTAACCTGCCCAGCGCGATCAACCTGTTCAACCTGCTGCAGGCCCGCCCGGCGCTGATCGAGATGCTGGCGCGCATTCTCGGCCTTGCCCCGCCGCTGGCCGATGCCCTCGCCCGCCGCGCCGACTTGCTCGACCCGCTGATCGACGCCAGCGCCTTCGACCTGCCCGGCAGCGTTGCGGAACTGGTCGCCGAACTGACCCGCTTCGAGGCGGGCGACGACTACGAACGCAAGCTCGACGCGGTGCGGCGCAAGGTCGGCGAGCTGCGCTTCAAGCTGGGCGTCCAACTGATCGAGGGCGCCAACGATCCCGTCGCGATCGGCCACGCCCTCGCCCGCATCGCCGAGGCCGCACTGGTCGTCCTGACCGATGCCACCGTCGAGGAATTCGAGGGCACCCATGGGCATATCGCGCAGAGCGAGACGCTGATCCTCGGCCTCGGCCGCATGGGCGGCGGGGTTCTGACCCACGCCTCGGACCTCGACCTTGTATACTTGTTCAGCGGTGACTTCCGCCGCGAGTCGGACGGCCGCCGCCCGCTGGGCGCCACGCATTATTACAACCGCCTGTCGCAGCGAGCGATCTCGGCGCTGTCGGTGGCGACCGCACAAGGCGCATTGTTCGAGGTCGATACTCGCCTGCGGCCTTCCGGCGAGCAGGGGCCACCCGCAGCCAGCCTCGAGAGCTTCGAGACCTACCAGCGCGAGCAGGCGTGGACATGGGAGCACATGGCGCTGTGCCGCGCCCGCCCGCTCTACGGCTCGCCCGAAGGCCGCGCGGCGCTGGCCGCAGTCGTGCACGCTGTCCTCACCGCCCCGCGCGATGCGGACAAGCTGCGCGCCGACGTGCTGGACATGCGCGAGAAGATGGCCCGCCACAAGCCGCCGGGCGGCCCGCTCGACGTCAAACTGATGCGCGGCGGGCTGGTCGATCTGGAGTTCATCGTCCACTTCATCCAGCTGCGCGAACGCGGACCCGGCCTCGATCCCGATCTCGGCGAGGCGGTGCGCGGACTGGCCGCAGCGGGACTCGTCGATGCCGCGCTGGTCGAGGCGCACGACGCGCTTACCCGCCTGCTCGTCGCCGGACGGCTGCTGGCGCCCGATGCGCAAGTGCCCGGCCCTGCTGCGCGCTTGGCACTCGTGCGCGCATGCGGCTATGGGGACTGGGAAGCGCTCGAAACGGGCCTCGCAACGGCGCGCCGCCACATCGCGGACGCCTGGCGCGCGGCCTTCGACGAAACCCTGGAGATAGACGCATGACCCGCCCGCACATCGGCGACCCGTTCCCCGACATTGCCCTTGAAACGCCAGAAGGCGGCAGCGTGAAAGCCTCCGACTTCGCCGGTCGCAAGCTGGTCGTGTTCTTCTACCCCAAGGACGCGACCCCCGGCTGCACCACCGAAAACATCGAGTTTTCCGCGCTGCAGGGCGAGTTCGAAGCGGCGAACACCGCCCTGCTCGGCGTCAGCAAAGACTCGGCGAAGAAGCACCAGAACTTCATCGCCAAGCACGACCTCAAGGCCCCGCTCGCGACCGATGCGGAGGAGAACGGTCTCTCCGACGCGCTCGGCATCTGGACCGAGAAGCAGAACTACGGCCGCACCTACATGGGCATGGTCCGCACCACATACCTGATCGGAGCGGACGGCAGTATCGCGCAAGTGTGGGACAAGGTGAAGGTCAAGGACCACGCCGCCAAGGTGCTGGAAGCCGCAAAGGCGCTGTAACTCACTCTTCGTCATTGCGAGCGCAGCGAAGCAATCCAGAGCAGTCTCAAGCCGCCCTGGATTGCTTCGCTGCGCTCGCAATGACGAAACTTGGGAGAACTGCAATGCAGACCACCATCGCCGCCGCCATCCGCGCCGCCCTGCTCGAGTGCGATCCGCACGCCAAGGTGATGGCGACGCGCAAGGTCGCGCGCGACTGGCGGCTCGGGCGGCTTGCCTTCGCGTTCGACGCCGCGATGCCCGAGACCCCCGGCCGTCCGGACTCGCCCGAACTGCTGCCGCCCGGCAAGATGCCCCGGCGCAAGGGAGGGGGCGAACGGGGCCGCATCGCCCTGTGGCACGCGCTTGCCCATATCGAGTTCGTGGCGATCGACCTCGCGCTCGACATGGCCGGGCGGTTCGGGGAAGCGATGGGGCGGCAGTTCGTGTCCGACTTTCTCAAGGTCGCGGCGGACGAGGCCATGCACTTTTCCCTGATCGACAGGCATTTGCGCACGCAAGGCAGCCACTACGGCGCCCTGCCCGCCCATGACGGACTGTGGAGCGCCGCGCACGAGACACGGGGCGATGTCGGCGGCCGCCTCGCCGTTGTGCCGATGGTACTGGAAGCCCGCGCGCTGGACGTCACCCCGGCGGCGATCGAGCGGGTCCGCACAATGGGCGACGAGCGCGGCGCACGCATCCTTGAACGCATCCTTGACGACGAAATCGCCCACGTTCGATTCGGCGCAAATCATTTCGCCGACCACGCCGAACGGTTGGGCGAAGAGCCCGGAGAGCTGTGGAAATCCTTGGTTTTTCGTTACTTTCACGGCTCCGTTAAACCGCCGTTCAACGACTCGGCGCGGCTCGCTGCCGGTTTGTCGCGCGATCTGTATACCGCGCTTGCCTGAGTCAAAACTAACGGCATAAGTCACACTCACGAGACGGCGGGGGGTTCCGACGATCTCCATACTCCTTGGCGCGACCGGTTTCGGCGTGCTCAAAATAGCGTCGCCTTCCTCGGAATGACGGCGGATAAGCAAGGTATTGCGAGTGGTCGTAACGAAATTTTTCGCCAAGTTCCGCGCAGTGACCGGCGTTTTCGTCGCAGCGGGACTGTCCATTGCAGCGCAACCTGCAATGGCCAACAGCAGCGCTGCCGCTGCCGACATTTCCTCCACCCTGCGCACCAGCCAGGCCGCGAACCAGTCGGTTACCGGCGGTGAGGACGAGCAGTTCAGCCAGCTTTTCAGCTCCTGGCAGAACTATGAGGAAACCGGCCTTGCCGCCGCCAAGCCCAAGGCAGCCGTCGGTGGTATCGCCACCGTCGCCATCCCCTCGCGCAACCCCCTCGCTCAAGAGCGCATGACCAGCACCTTCGGCATGCGCGAACATCCCATTCTCGGCGGCCGCCGCGCTCACAAGGGCGTCGATCTCGCCGCCCCCACCGGCACCCCGGTCTACGCCACCGCAGACGGCACCGTCAGCCGCGCCTCGTGGTTCAGCGGCTACGGCCTGTTCGTCAGCCTCGAGCACGGCGGCGACATGCAGACCCGTTACGGCCACATGTCGCGCCTCAACGTCGCCGACGGCCAGCGCGTCCACAAGGGTGACATCATCGGCTACGTCGGTTCCACCGGCAACTCGACCGGCCCGCACCTCCACTACGAAGTGCGCGTCGACGGCGAGGCCGTGAACCCGGTCCCCTACATGCAGCAGCCGAGCCTCGCTTCGGCCAACTGACCAGAGTTTTCCTGTTGAGAGGAGGAAGAGGCGGCTCAAAAGGCCGCCTTTTCTTTTGCCTGTGTTCCGTGATGCGCCAAAAAAGGGGGCAGCCCGTCACGAGGGTGGGCCGCCCCTTGAAGTTGGGGAGAAGCGGTTACCGCACCGGGGCTCCGCCGGAGCGGAAGGGGTTGGTGCGGTGGACCGGCAAGACGGTCTTCGCACTTGCGGCCGCGTCTCGCATTGATCGCGGTCAAATCCGCCAGACCCGCTGAATTTCTGCTGCGCGCCGCCGTTCTTGGCCTGAAATGGACACGTCCCGCTTCCGGCCCACCCCGATCCTGCGCGAGCGCCGCCGCCGGCGCTGCACGCGCTTTGCGCTGACCGATTCGCGCGGGGGGGAAATTGCCGTGATCGTAAGCGACATATCCTCGCGCGGGCTCAGTGCCGCTGCGGCGGGGGAGCCGCCCCGCCTCAGCGAAGTGGTGCGCGCCACGCTGGAAGACGGCCGCGAGGTCTGGGGCCTCGTGCGCTGGCGCGAAGGCAACCTGTTCGGGGTGGAGTTCGATACGCGGGGGTGACGCTCACACCGCCGAACTGAAGCACCGCAGCGACTCCTTGCGGTAAGGGTCGAACCGCGCCGCGATCGAGCGCGCGTAAGGAAGTCCGCCCGGCAGCACGACGAGGTCGCCGCCATCGGTCTCGCACAATCCGGCATCGAGATAGGGGCGCAGCAGCGGCCCGGCCTCCTGCCACAAGTCCGCCGCCACAGGCGCGCGGCCCTGGCACAGCAGCGCCTCGATCACCGCGCCGCGCCGCTGGTCCTCGGCGCTCCGGACGATCCCGCGCGTCGCGGCCAGCCGGTCCTGCGAGAGCATCATGCGATAGCGCCCGGTGTTCTTCTCGTTCTGGACGAGCAGGTCCGGGAAGCCGCCGATCGCAGAGGCGCCCAGCCCCAGCAGGACCGGCGCCTGATCGTCGGTGAAGCCCTGGAAATTGCGACGAAGGTGTCCGGTCAGCGTCGCCTGCGCCAGCGGATCGCCGGGCAGCGCGAAGTGGTCGAAGCCCACCGCGACATAGCCCCGGTCCAGCAGGAAGCCGTGCCCGTAGGCTGCCATGGCGAAGCGCGCCTCGGCACCGGGCAGTTCGCTCGCATCGATCTTGCGCTGGCGGGGGATCAGGTGCGGAACGTGGGCATAGCCGAACAGCGCGATGCGATCGGCGCCCAGCGCGACGGTGCGCTCCAGCGAATCCTTCAGCTGCGCCATGGTCTGGCCGGGCAGCCCGTACATGAGATCGAAGTTCAGCGAACCCACGCCCGCGCCGCGCAGCATGGCGACGGCCTGCTCGATCATCGCCGTCGGCTGCACGCGGCCGATCGCCCGCTGCAATGGCTCCGCAAAGGTCTGCACGCCGAGGCTGGCACGCGCGATCCCGACCGAGGCGATCACCCCCGCCCACCCGGCGCCAAGGGTGCGGGGGTCCAGTTCGATCGAAGTGACCGGGTGCGAGGTCTCGAACTGCAGCGTCAGTGCATCGACCAGCCGCACGAAGTCGATCGGCGAAATGCCGTTGGGACTGCCGCCGCCGAAAGCGATACGCGTGACCCGCGCGCCTGTAGGAAGGCGTTCGGCGACGAGATCGATCTCGCGGTGAAGCGCGTCGAGGTAGCTGGCTACCCTGTCCCGCCGGTTGGCGACGCTGGTGTTGCAGCCGCAATACCAGCAGATCTTCTCGCAGAATGGGATGTGGACATAGAGCGATACCTCGCCCTGCGTGCGCTCCAGCGCCTCCTCGTATTGGCCCGCGCCTATCCCGCCAGCGAACTCGGCGGCGGTGGGGAAGCTGGTGTAGCGCGGCACGGGAATCGCCAGCAGTTCGGGGTGATAGGTCCACATGGCCGCAACTTTGCCTTATCCTTCCGCGCCGTCATTGCGATCGATCAAGCCGCTTGCGTTTGGAATCGGAATGGCAGCCCTTGGCGCAACATGGCCCCTGCGGCGGTCCCGGAGGTGCGGGGACCGGCACGCTCACCGCACCGCCATTGCAGGTCATCGCGACAAGCTCCCGCGCCTCGACCTGCAGCGGGCCGACCATCGCCGGGACCAGCGCCAGCGCGCCGAACAGGGCGATCAGGCGCCGCGTCATGGCGCATCCTCGTCGATCAGGATGCGGTTGGCGGCGCCGTCCATATCCTCGTACTGGCCCGAGCGCATCGTCCAGAAGAACGTGCCCAGCGCGCAGAGCCCCATCGCCAGCGACAGCGGGATCATGAAGCCGAGAATCGTCATTGCGCTTCCTTCCCTGCCGCGCGCGCCAGCCGCAGCGAATTGCCGACCACCAGCAGCGAAGAGCCCGACATCGCCAGCGCCGCCACCAGCGGGGTGACGTGGCCGAGGATCGCCAGCGGCACCGCCAGCACGTTGTAGCCCACCGCCATCGCGAAGTTCTGGCGCACCACCCGCATCGTGGCGCGCGCGACCTTCACCGCCGTCGCCACCGGCATCAGCCGCTCGCCGACGAAGACGCCGTCGGCCGCCTGCTGCGAGACGTCGCTCGCCCCGCCGGGCGCGAGGCTGACATGGGCGCCCGCCAGCGCCGGGCCGTCATTGAGCCCGTCGCCCACCATCAGCACCTTGTGCCCAAGCCCCGCGCGGCGTTCGAGCAGCGCCAGCTTGTCCGCCGGGCGCATCGCCGCCGTGGCGAACAGGCCCAGTTTCCGCGCGACGCCGCCGACCGCCTCCACCCGGTCGCCCGAGGCGATCGCGGCGGGGGGGG
>NZ_ALVC01000356.1:0-3487 GCF_000293195.2 Sphingomonas sp. LH128 | reverse complement strand
GGATCACCGGCACGACTGACCCCGCCGTTCCGATCTATCTCGCCCGATTGATATTTTCGCGGCGTCAGGCCGAAGCAGGGACCGACTGACTTGGACGATCGAAAGCGGGCAGGATTATCGACCGCGGCACGGTAGGTAAGCGCGACAATCGCGCCAACGCCTGGCGCGGTCATGAGCCTCCGGCATACGGCGTCGGTGCGAACGATATCCCGGACCTGCCCATCCAGGACAGCCAGCTGCGCGCGTAATACTTGGCGCACAACGAGCAAGGGTTCCATGATGGAGGCAAGCGTTGCATTGCCCGAGACTATGTCGCGGACGGCATCATCCCAACGGCCCCGCAGCAGTCGGCCGAGGCGCAGGCCGAAACCCTTCAACAACCCGCGTACGCTATTCTCGATGTCCTTCTGCCGGCGCATCAATGTCGACCGCGCGGCCAGCAACGTACGCTGCTCGCGGGCGGGAATGGTCTTGACGTGCACCGGCCTGAACCAGCCCGAGCGCAATAGCTGGGCCATACCCCGGGCGTCGTTGCGGTCCGTCTTCATGACCATCGCCGACAGCGCAGCGCGGACCTGCCGGGTCTCCATCAGAACCGGCTCAATCCCTGCGTCCTGGAGGCCGCGAAAAAGCCATTCCGAAAGCGGTCCGGCCTCGAAGCCGACCAGTTCGAGTTCAGCGCTGTAGGGGGCCAGGCAATGGGCGATCGCCTCCGGATCGCTAATCGTCACTGCTTCCAACAGAATATTGCCACCGGCGTCGATCACGCAAATCGCCGTCTTATCCATAGAAACATCAAGCGCGGCATAGGCAGTCATGGCTTTCCTCCTCGATAGGGGATGCTCAATATGGGGCGAATCGCACCCAATGACCGCATCTCGAAGAACCGTCTGATTTCGGCATGATGGCGACGTGAAGGCGCGCAAATTGACGGTGAGCCCCGGTTTTTGGGTGCTGATCCGCTGATTTCCGTGTCGGAACCGGCTGCAGGGGCCGGTTTTTGCGTCATGCGGGCGCAGGACGCCCCTCAAGCCAGGCAAGACGCTGGAAGTTATAGGCCAGGTTGACCATCCCGATCTTGATGCGGGCGCGGGCGATGCCGATGGTCCGCACGACCAGCCCCATGCGGTGCTTCTGCCCGGCGAACAAGTGCTCGACCGCCGAACGCACGGCGGATCGTTTTGCATTGGCCCTGGCGATGCGTTCGGGCATCGGCCGGCGCGGCAGCTTCTTCTGGTGGATGTGGCTGGTGAACATCCCCTTGGCGAGGAACGCCTCGTTCTTCTTCGACCGGTAGGCCGTGTCCGCCCAGACCCCCGAGCCGGTGTTGTCCTTGCTGACCACATCGGGCAGTCGTGCACCATCGTGAGCATTGGCGGCGCTGGCGTCCCAGGTACGGATCAGACCATGGGTCCTGTCGATGCCGATGTGGTTCTTGTAGCCGAACATCGGGATAGCGAGGTCGACCGGCTTGAACGCCTTGGGATCGGCGCCTTCCTTCACCTTGGCCTTGGTGTACTTGACGCTCCAGCGCGCGTCGCGATCCTTCTGGCGGAGCTTGGCGGGTTTTACTTGACAGGCCTCGGGAACGCACCCCTCCTTGATCGCCATCTTCTCCACTTCGGTATTCCGTTGTTTCGGCGCCGGCACGACCGTGGCATCGATGATTTGGCCGCCCATGGCCAGATAACCCCGATCGGTCAGCGCGGCATCGAAGCGGGCGAACAGCCGGTCGATCGCCCTGGCCTTCACGAGGCGCTCGCGGAACAGCCATACCGTCGTCGCATCCGGCACCGTGCCGTCGAGCCCAAGGCCCAGGAACCGCTGAAACGACAGCCGATCCTTGATCTGAAACTCGGTTGCCTCGTCTGACAACGAGTACAGTGCCTGCAGAACCAGGATCTTGAACATCAGCACAGGGTCGAACGGCAGACGTCCGCCCTTGGCGCGCGGGGCGCGTCGCAGGGCGGCGACCAGCGGTCAACGGAAAACCTCGAAGTCAACGACGGCCGCCAACCGCTCCAGCGGATCGCCCGCTGCACTCAGCGCCTCGTACTGGTTCGAAAGATCAAAGAAACCCGGCTGTCCCGCCATTACCGCCTCCGCTGTCGCGCAATGGCAGTGAATCAGTTCAGGCCGCTATGCACCAGAGGTTTTTCGAGATGCGGTCATTGGGTGCGATTCGCCCCATATTGAGCATCCCCTATCGAGGAGGAAAGCCATGACTGCCTATGCCGCGCTTGATGTTTCTATGGATAAGACGGCGATTTGCGTGATCGACGCCGGTGGCAATATTCTGTTGGAAGCAGTGACGATTAGCGATCCGGAGGCGATCGCCCATTGCCTGGCCCCCTACAGCGCTGAACTCGAACTGGTCGGCTTCGAGGCCGGACCGCTTTCGGAATGGCTTTTTCGCGGCCTCCAGGACGCAGGGATTGAGCCGGTTCTGATGGAGACCCGGCAGGTCCGCGCTGCGCTGTCGGCGATGGTCATGAAGACGGACCGCAACGACGCCCGGGGTATGGCCCAGCTATTGCGCTCGGGCTGGTTCAGGCCGGTGCACGTCAAGACCATTCCCGCCCGCGAGCAGCGTACGTTGCTGGCCGCGCGGTCGACATTGATGCGCCGGCAGAAGGACATCGAGAATAGCGTACGCGGGTTGTTGAAGGGTTTCGGCCTGCGCCTCGGCCGACTGCTGCGGGGCCGTTGGGATGATGCCGTCCGCGACATAGTCTCGGGCAATGCAACGCTTGCCTCCATCATGGAACCCTTGCTCGTTGTGCGCCAAGTATTACGCGCGCAGCTGGCTGTCCTGGATGGGCAGGTCCGGGATATCGTTCGCACCGACGCCGTATGCCGGAGGCTCATGACCGCGCCAGGCGTTGGCGCGATTGTCGCGCTTACCTACCGTGCCGCGGTCGATAATCCTGCCCGCTTTCGATCGTCCAAGTCAGTCGGTCCCTGCTTCGGCCTGACGCCGCGAAAATATCAATCGGGCGAGATAGATCGGAACGGCGGGATCAGTCGTGCCGGTGATCCGGCGGTCAGGGTCGCTCTGTTCGAGGCAGCGCACGTTCTGATGACGCGCGTGGCGAAATGGTCGAAGATCAAGGCCTGGGCAATGAATATCGCCAAGCGCCGCAGCGCGAAGCGCGCCAAGGTCGCGCTCGCCCGCAAGCTTGGCATCATTCTGCACCGGATGTGGGTCGATGAAGCCGACTTCAGGTACGGCCAGCCGGCATAGCCTTCGAGGAGAGAAAAGATGCCCGGATACTCAGCTACGTAGAGGTCCCCTGCGGGTGACCGGCGAGGGGACGATGGTCAGGGACAAGCCGCTGGACGCTTTGGCGATCAACGCCGTTTTCGAGATCGGCTACCCTGATTTTTCCGACCGCATCATGTGACGACCACGCGTCGATCACGGACAGAAGCATGAACCCCAAGTCGATCTACCTTGCAGTCCCGCACCCAATGACAGAAGGTGTCC
>NZ_ALVC01000355.1:0-3187 GCF_000293195.2 Sphingomonas sp. LH128 | reverse complement strand
TAATGTGAAGGAACGCGGCAGCGACGTGGATTCTCCTAATGCGGGGCGATGTTGCTGCGCATTATTTTGATTGCGAACCTCGGCGGTCTCTGGACCAGCTGAGGATAAAAGCATGTTGAAATTGCACGACGAGTTGATCGCCGAACTCTCGAATTTGCTCACGACGCAGAATTATAACCCGGTGGTCGTAGCGAACCATCGCCTGTACGCCCGCGCGTTTCTCGATTATCTGGCCGAGTGCGGCGTGCAGGTGGAAACTGTGACGCTGGCGCAGGTCGATCAGTATCTTGCCTATGCAGTTCAGGATTTCGAAGCCCAGTACGGGCGGCCTCCCTGTGCGCGCTGGCAGATGTTGCCCCGCACATCGATCAACAAACTGCTCCGGCTTGCCCAAGGCAAATGGCCGCCCGAGCCAGAGATGACCGAACCGGAAACCGCGTATCGGCAGGCGATCTGCTGCGAATACGAGGCATGGCTGCGCGACGAGCGCGGTCTGGCAAGCGCTTCCATCTCGGCGCTTCTGTGGGAGGCACGGAACTTCCTGCGATGGCAGTTCGAACGGGGCGGGGCCGCCAGCCTCGACACCTTGAGCATCGGGGAGGTCGATCTCTACATGGACATGCGCGCCCCTGGATTACGGCGCAAATCATTGGCCGATGTCGCTGAGCGGCTCCGGTCGGTGGTGCGGTATCTGCATCGGACGAGGCGCATCCCGATGGATCTCACGCCGCACATCATCGGCCCCATGCTCTACGCCTATGAAGACGTGCCCTCGACGCTGGACAGGCGCCAAATCGCCGCGGTGCTGGCGGCGACGAAGAAGGATGGATCGCCGCGGGGACTGCGCGATTTTGCGGTACTTCAACTGCTTGCCACATATGGGTTGCGCGAAGGTGAGATCTGTCGCCTTCGGCTTGAAGACGTGAACTGGCGCGGAGAAGCCCTGCGTATCCGTCACACCAAGACCAATGCGTACTCCTACTTGCCGCTATTGGCGCCCGTTGGTGAGGCGCTCCTCGACTATCTGCGTAATGGGCGCCCCCAGGTTGAGGGGCGGGAAATCTTCATCCGGTCCTGCGCGCCCTATATCGCAATGACAAACCTGTATGGCATGATCCGCGGGCGGTTGTCAGCCGCTGGCGTCGAGCCGCCGGGAAAGCGAGGAGCGCATGTCTTTCGCCACGCGCGGGCGGTCGAAATGCTGCGGGCGTCGGTCCCGCAAAAGATCATCGGCGACGTGCTCGGACATCGATCCACCGAATCCACCAACGCCTATCTCAAGCTGGCGACAGATGATCTCCGAGCCGTGGCGCTCGACGTGCCCGGATCGGAGGTGCTGCCATGAGCGCCTGGCACGATCCCGATCGCACGGTCATCGACGCCTTCCTGGAAAAATCGCAGTTCCGGCAGGGAAGCAGGCCGACTTATCGCTGGTTCCTTCGCAGCTTCGAGAATGTAGCCCAGCGTCATCCGGCGGTCGACCGGCAGATGCTCGAAGTCTGGTTGAAGGAAATGGAAAAACGTTGGCGAATGCCGACGCTGCTCAACCAGGTCTGCATTGTCGATCGCTTCCTCGACCACCTCGTCGAAATCGGGCTGATCGCAGATAATCCCGTTGCCGTGCTTCGCCGTCAATACAACGTCAAACAAAGCAAGCCGATCTGGCGAGCGCTGGCTTCCGCAAATCCCGACGGAGCCCTGGCCGCATTGCGACGCCCCGCGCCCTTCGGCAGCTCGCTGGGGGACTTCATGCGTGAGCATGTCGCGTTGATGCGGAGCCGGGGGTATCAGTATGAGACTCAGGCTCACTGGTTATTGCGGTTCGATCGGTTCCTCCAGGCGACCCCGGAACTGACAGGGGCATCGCTTGAGACGATGCTGGCGCGCTGGGCAACTGCCAAGCTGACCCGCAATCACGCGGCTGAATGCCAGAAGCTCGGGCGCCTCCTGACTAAGGCGCGGTATCGCCTTGATCCCAGCATCCCACCGAAACGCTTCAACGCCCGTCCCGAGCGGGAAGTGGCACGAGAGCATCGACGACCGCACATCTTCAGCCCGGCCGACGTTCGGCAGATGCTCGACGTTGCCCGCTCCTATCCGTCGCCGGACGCGCCGCTGCGGCCGATGGTTCTCTACACCATGGTGGTTCTGGCCTATTGTGCCGGACTGCGCCGTAGTGAACTCGCCGGGCTCGATCTGGGTGACGTCGATCTTCAATCAGACACGATCACAGTGCGGGAAACGAAGTTCTACAAGACCAGGATATTGCCGCTAACCGGCAGCGTCATGGCCGAATTACGGGCCTATATCGATGCAAGGCGGCGCGCTGGCGCCCCACAGGATCCTCGGTCCGGGCTCTTCTGGCACGAGCACTTCAATGATCGCTATACCCCGGTGACGGTCTCAACGATGATCACCAACGTCATGCGCCGTGCCGGGTTCAAGGCCCCGACCGGGCGGACAGGGCCGCGTGTTCATGACCTGCGCCACTCGATGGTCGTGAACCGGATCCTTCAATGGTATCGATCCGGCGTCAATCCGCAGGACAAACTGCGCTTCCTCTCCACCTACATGGGCCACCGGGACATCAACTCCACGCTGGTCTACATCACCGTCACGCAGGACCTGCTGCAGGAAGCAAGCGAGCGGTTCCGGACCGTCGGCGCCCGATGCCTCACGATGGAGGCGCGGTCATGACGAAGGGCAATCTCTTCCCCGCATTGTTGCGGGCGTTCTTTCAGGAATGGTTGGCTGAGCAACGCAGTGCATCTGTCCATACGATCCGGTCTTACCGCGACACCTGGCGGTTGTTGCTTCGGTTCATCGCGGAGCGAAAGGGCGGCGGGGTCGCGCGGATCATGCTGGCCGACGTCTCGGCCGGAGAGGTTCGCGCGTTCCTCCACCACACCGAGCATGGGCGCAGGGGCACGATCGGTACACGCAACTGCCGGCTCGCCGCGATCCGCAGCTTCTTCAGCTTCGTGGCTGACAAGGATCCCGAATACATCGCGCAATGCGCCGAGGTCCTGACCGTCCCGCTCAAGCGGGAGCCTACCGTTGCACCCTGCTATCTCGAGCCGGAGGAGGTCGAAGCGATCCTTGCTCAGCCCGACCGGTCGACAATCGAGGGAATGCGCGACCACGTGCTACTCTCGTTCCTATATAACAGCGGCGCGCGCATCCAGGA